>NZ_BAAILO010000501.1:0-217 GCF_054589115.1 Cupriavidus sp. 8B
CGGCCACGAAGTTGCAGGCGTCCCGTTTTCGTCGTGGGCGCGGTGGCACCGCCGGAATAGTTTTGAGGGATTCACCACCGCGCCCACCCCACCACGAAACCATCACGGCGCGATATATCGTGATGCTCCGATCCGGTACCGGAAGATGGGCGAATGGGCTGGGATGCTACTACCGGGGGCGTCACCACGAAACCAGCGTCATTAACAGGATCGTGGC
>NZ_BAAILO010000502.1:0-499 GCF_054589115.1 Cupriavidus sp. 8B
GGCTGAGGCAGCGGCAGCACGTTGTGCACCCGGATCGGACCCCAGCCGAAGTCGAGTTCACCACTGAAGCGGTCCTTCAGGTAGCCGGCGTACTTCTGGGTGTTGTGCACGGGAAGTCCCAGCACCAGGCGGTCAATCTCGGTCGCGTTGGAATAGTGCAAGGACCCGCCCAGCAGCGCAGCGTAGTTCGGGGTCGTGACAAAGTCCTCGGACAAGGAACGGCCAGTGTTCCCGTACGGGGCGCTGATGGATACCTCCGGCCCGACCTCGTATCGCGCCCCGTCGACGACCACGTTGACGACGTTCCTGGCACGTAGGATGGACCCGCTGTGCGGCGTCAACGAAGAGGTCGCAGCTAGCGGCGCCAGCGAGGGAAACATGCTGGTGGCGACGTCAGAGCCGAGCGGGAATGCGGACTTCGTGTTGCCATAGCCGACATCGATTGCGACGGTCGAAACTTTCATGAGCGATACTCCTTGGTGAGTGCCTAATGGGTGTT
>NZ_BAAILO010000503.1:0-240 GCF_054589115.1 Cupriavidus sp. 8B
CGCTGAATCTCGGGGCTCACACGTGCCGGGTGCCGGTAACTCCAGGCGGCTTCGATTAGCAGCTTTCTTGCATAGCTATTGCCGTTCTTGGTGATGCTGCCTTGGCGCCGTTTTTCCCCCGATGAGTGTTCGGCGGGCGTCACCCCGAGCCAGGCCATCAGTTGGCGCGGATGGACAAAGCGCGAGAGATCGCCCAATTCCGCAAGCATGCCCACCGCCGTGGTGAACTGCACGCCACGC
>NZ_BAAILO010000504.1:0-222 GCF_054589115.1 Cupriavidus sp. 8B
CCCAATGCGGCAGGGATCGACGTGGGCGCGTCGAGCCACTGGGTGGCGATGCCACGGCATCTGGCCGAACAAGCCGGCTGCGAGCCGGTGCGCGAATTCGGCGCGATGACCGACGATCTGCACGCGCTGGCCGACTGGCTGCTGGCGTGCGGCGTGGACACGGTCGCGCTCGAGTCCACCGGCGTGTACTGGATCCCAATCTATGAGGTACTGGAGCGGCGC
>NZ_BAAILO010000505.1:0-288 GCF_054589115.1 Cupriavidus sp. 8B
CAGTGGCCCGGCATGACGCGGTCCTCGACCTCGGGCGGGCGCACATGGATGCTGACCATCTCAGGAATCTGCCCGCGTCGATCAACCCCGCGCTTGTGTGGCATGCGTGTGCTGCGGCCATGGCGCAGGCAGGCGATGAGCTGGCGGCGCAACTCGCCCCTGGGCTGCGCGTAAATGGCCGTGTAGATCGTCTCGTGAGACACATGCATGCTGGGGTCCTCGGGCCACACTCGCTTAAGGATACCGGCGATCTGTTGCGGCGACCACTTCCAATCCAACAAAGTCAGC
>NZ_BAAILO010000506.1:0-28658 GCF_054589115.1 Cupriavidus sp. 8B
TGAGCAGCTCCATGCTGCCCCTGAGCGCCGCAGGAATCCCCTCCCTTTCCGCGCAAAGCGCGGCAGCCGAAGGCTGAGGGAGGGGAGGATGTCAAAACGCGTCGTGAGCATGGGTCGCCCCTTGGCCGTCCCGGGGGTCACCAGGTTCAGCCGCGTGCATGAACTCGATACCGCAGGTCTGGTGACGCGCCTCATGGGCCGGTTGCCCAGAATGAGCTTGTGCCGGCATAAAAAAACACCGGCCTGCCATGTTTGTGCATGGCAGGCCGGTGGCCTATGCGGTGTTCTTAACGAAGGGATTCGACGTTAGAACTGATTGCCGATCAGCCGCACCTTGGCCGCCTCTCCGGAAACGCTGTTGAGGGATTGCCGGCCTGGCCCCACGTTCATGCCGATCAGGCCGCCATAGATCTGCCCGTAAGATGGGGAGCCATCGATCTTGCCGCTGGCTGACGACAGACGAACGGAGCCGGCGTTCAGGCCGACCAGGCCACCCAGACCCGCGCCGTAACCGCCACTGACGGTACCGGAGGCCGAGGATGAGGTGATCTGGCCAGCGTTCACCCCGACCAGGCCACCCACGCGGCTGCCATCGCCACCCTTGGCATTGCCAGTGGCCGAAGCCGAATCGACCTTGCCGATCAGTTCGCCGACCAGCCCCCCCACGCGGCTACCTTCCCCGGCGGAGACATCGCCGCTGGCCGACACCGTACGCAGTGTGCCCTGGTTATGGCCCACCAGTCCGCCGACCCGGCTGTTGGTGCCCGCCACGCTCCTGCCCTCGGCCGAAACGGCCTGTAGGGTACCGCCGCTGTTATGACCCACCAGGCCACCGACGAAAGCGTTGGCGCCGCCGGTCACCGCGCCGGTGGCCGAGGCCGCGCGGACCTCGCCGCCATCGTTGCGGCCAATCAGGCCACCCAGATTGAGGCCGGTGTCGTCCCGTACCGCGCCGCTGGCCGAGGAACTGACGATGGAGCCGCTCTGGTTATGCCCGACCAAACCACCAATCGCGCGGGTCGAGGAACCATCCACACGACCATCGGCCGAGGAGCCGGTGACCGAGCCCTTTTCGTTGAAACCGACCAGGCCGCCGACTTTGCTGTTGTAGCCACCCGAAGTCGTACCCGTGACGGAAGCACTCTGGATACTGCCGTTGTTATGGCCAACCAGACCGCCGACAGATGCGTTGGCACCGCCCTTCACCGTACCGGAGGCCGAGGAGCTGGAGATACTGCCATTATTGTTCCGGCCAACCAGGCCACCGACGTTGAAGCTGATGTTGTCGGCTACCTGGCCACTGGCCGAGGCGTTGGCGATGGAGCCGTAGTTGTTCAGCCCGACCAGGCCGCCGATCGCTATCGCACCGAGGCCATTCACATCACCGCTGGCCGTGGAGTTGGTCACCGAACCAAAGTGGTTGAGGCCGACCAGCCCCCCGAGCACCGTATAGCGGCCGCCCGAAACGCTGGCTGTGGAGGAGGAGTTCTTGATGTTGCCATAGGCGGTGTTGAGACCGACCAGACCGCCGACGTTCATGGAGACACCCGAGACCGCGATGGACCCATGGCTGGACGAGTTGCTGATCTGCCCGCCGTGGTTCCTGCCGACCAGGCCGCCCGCGCCGTAGGCTGAAGGATCGTTCGACATGTAGCCTGACAGGGAGGTGTCCGCGCGGCTGTTGGTTATCTTCGCGATGCCAATATCATCGGCGACGTTCGCGCCCACCAGGCCCCCCATCGCGCGGGTGTACCGATCACCGATCACTTGACCGCTAACCGAGGCGCTGTCGATTTTGCCGCCCTGGTTCAAGCCAACGAGCCCGCCGAGGGTGTTGGCATGGGATGCGCCGGTGACGCGGACATCCTTGGCCTTGACGTTGTAGATGGTGCCCAGGTTGACACCGGCGAGCGTGCCGACCTGGGTATTGCGGTGAGTGGACGCTGCCCCGCTGACCGAGAGACGGTCGAGGTTCAGGTTGCTGATCTGTCCCAAGTTCGCATCGAACAGTCCGACAAAGGCGCTGGTACCGTAGACCGAGAGATCGCTGATGGTGTTGCCCAGGCCATCGAGGGTGCCGGTGAGGGCGTTACCATTGCCAATCGATCGGAAGCTGGCGTTATTGCCGGCGATCCTGTTGCCCAGGACATAGCGGCCAGCCATGTTGGCCTCGATCTGGCGCAATTGCGCCAGGTTCTGCACCACCTCGTAGGATTGGCCGTTGGCGCTGAAGCTGGCACCCTTGCCGGACAGCGTCACCGCCTTGCCGTCCTTGAGGAAATAGCCGTTCTTGCCGTAGTTCAATGCCAGGCTGGCCTTCTCCCCGGTGAGCGCGACATTGTCGTTCAGCTGGACGTCACCCCGTCCGGCACTCAACGCCAGGCCGGCATTGGCGCCACTGGCCTTCAGCGCGCCGTTCACGAGCAAGTCGCCGCGCTCGGCGGTCAGGCCCAGCTTGTTGCCGCTGTCCCAGGACACCGGTCCGTCAACCGACAGATTGCCTTCGCTGCTGGCCAGCTCGATATTGGTCGTGGCCAGGTTGCTCGACAGCGTATCGGTCCGCAAGGTCGGGCCGCTGCTGCCATTCGAGGCGCCTTGTCCATTCACCCCTACGTTACCGCTGATGCCTCCGTTGATGACCAGGTTGGGCGACTGAGCAACCGAGCCGGTGCCAGCCGGGCTCGCCGTCTCGGCCACGCTCACCCCCTTTGAACGAATCTTCCAGGTGCCGGTCTGTCCCCCGTCTGCGCGGGTGTCCACCTGAGTCGCGAGTTGGACCTCCACCCTGGCACCATGGCTTTCCAACACACCGCCATTGCCCTGGCCGCCCAGTGCGCTGGCATCCAGCCTGCCCGCTACCCGGACGATACCCGCATCGCCGCCGTCCAGCGTGATTCTGCCGCTCTTGCTCTGCAGGGTCCTGGCTTCGATGGTGCCCTCGTTGTTGACCACCGTCTTCAGCAGGCTGTCAGCGCCTCTGGCGGTCATCAGCACCTGCCCGCCGTCGGCCTTCAGCAGGCCGCCGTTCTGCGCCAGGGCGTCCACCGCGGCGCTGTTCACCTGCAGGTTGAGCAGGCCGTTGCCGTCGAAGTTGATGCTGAAGTCATTGCCCGCGCCGAGCGCCACGCTGCCCATCTGCGCCTGGATAACGCCATTGTTGCTGACCCGGGCACCCAGCAGCGCCACGCTGCCACCTTCGGCGGCCGTGAGCGTACCGGCGTTGCTCACGGCGGCGGTGGAACGGCCGGCGAAGCGGTAGTCGCCGTCGACGAAGTCCTTATCACTGATGTTCTGCGTCGAAGCCACCAGGCCGCCAACGTTGACCTGGGCGGTCTTGCCGAACACCACGCCATTGGGGTTGACCAGGAACACCTTGCCATTGGCGTCAATGCGACCCTGAATATCGCTACCGTTGTTGCCAATCACCCGGTTGAGGGCGATCGAGTTGCTGCCGGGCTGGCGGAACGTGACGCTTTCGGCGGCGCCCACACTGAATTCGTTCCAGTTGGTGACCAGCTTGTCGCTGCGCTGATCGATGGTCATCTGCTGGCCATTGTTCTGAATGGTCCCGCTACCCGAGACCACCGTCGAACCAGTCGGCAGGGCAAACGCCGGCGCCTGCCCTAGCAGGCCCAGCAGCGATATGCCGGCCGCGATCACCACCTTGCCACGGCCCGCCTTGCTACGGCGACGGGTGAGTTCGCTGGCGACATTCCAGCAACCCAATGCCCGGTTCCAAACCAATGCATAGCTCTTGTTCATCATAGATCCTCTTCAGTCGAAAACTCTGCTGCTCCCAGCAGATCAGGTACAACGGACGGGCAGGTTCGAGCGGACACTCTCCATATCGCGCACAAACTGCCCGGCGTTGGGTACTTGCGCCGAGGTCACCATGGAAAACAGCAACAGCACAGCCCCCAGGCGCCTATGCCATGACAGACAACCTCTGGGAGGACAGGAATGAACACCCGGGGTGCTGAACGAAAAGTCGATTAGCGACCAAGCGCGTCGATCGTCTCAATGACATTCGAATCCGTGTGGCTCACAACCGGCGTTCGTCAAGTTTCAAGTTCATAATTCCGTCGTCCCAGGACATTTTCTGGAATAACGTTCTCGAACCTCCGATATCCGGATTTCCGAATACGCGCCACTCTTCGAGAGCAAGTTAGCCGCGCACTGCCGCGCGCCAGCGTGCAAGTACGGTTATTGATTTCCAGGGAGCCCAGAGAGGCGGACTATAGCGCCGAAGCGGGAATCGGAAGGCAAGTTGGAAGAAAATATGAATTTTCCGATCATCAACAGAGAAACTTCCTAAGACAATTAGTCTTATTTACATAGGATATTTATTCACTACCGAGATAGCTTTTTTCATAACAAATTCCAAGGACGTTCCGTAGCACTCGCCAGTAAGGATAATTATTCATGCCTCCATCCCCGGCTTTGCCATTGCCCAACAATTTCCATCCGTGTCACGATCGAGCTTTACAGCCGAGAACGTTCACACTTCAGGTTGCCTTCGCTTGTCATTGAAGAGCGCTCCCGCGTCCGAGCCGGTAAGCTGGCCGATATGACGCGCATCAGCAACTGTTCGTAGAATTCGTCACCGGCACCTGTGAGGGCTTTCGCCTGCCAGCGGCCTTCCGGCGTTGATGTCTGATGTCAGTGATATGAATGGTTGCCTTGGGGTCCAGGAAGCACAACGCATTGCGCGTTGCGCAAATGCCGTTTCCATATTCAGTGAGCATCAACCCCTCGGGCCAAGTCGTTGCCGTTGGCACCCATGGCAGTGACGCGATAGGTTCCACTCAGCGTGACGCACCCTGCCATCAATCCAGCAAGGATAAGGTTGGCTGACCCATGGAGGAGTGCCGCGGTTGGCATCGATTTGCAATCGCCAAACGTCATCTCAACAGGTGATGACATCGACCGGACGGATCTGACAGGCCGGCTAGCGCCGCGGCCGCCAGCGAAGCCGGCCTCGCCCGACTCTCGACCCGATTCAAGTGGCTTTCTCGATACCCGGACTCCTGCCGGAATTGACGCAAGATGATGCGTGGCGCCAAGCCTTGCGAATTTATACAAAAACCGGCGCGGCTGGGCGTTGAGCCACCTATGCTAAACAGCAGCGTCAGTAGGAGCGCCAGTGGCCCGGCCGGGTGGCCACATGGTCCAATCCTGTTTCAAGGAGATGACAATGAGCAAGCGCTTGAGTGAGGAAGGCATGGATCTGCTGTTTCGCGATGCACGCACGCACAACGCGTGGCTGAATCAGCCGGTGACCGACGAGACCTTGCGGCAGCTCTACGACCTGATGAAATGGGGACCCACCAGTGCCAATTGTTGTCCCGCGCGTATTTTGTTCCTGAGAACCCCAGAGTCCAAAGAGCGCCTGCTGCCCGCGCTGGCACCGGGCAATGTGGAGAAGACCATGGCCGCACCGGTCACCGCCATCATTGCGTACGACGTAAAGTTCTATGAGCTTCTGCCCAAATTGTTTCCACATACGGATGCGCGTTCGTGGTTCGCCGACACACCGGAACTCGCCGGGGTTACCGCGAGGCGAAACAGTTCCCTGCAAGGCGCGTACTTCATGATCGCCGCTCGCTCGCTGGGGCTGGACTGCGGACCGATGTCCGGCTTCGACAATGCCAAGGTCGATCACGAATTCTTTCCCGCGGACGCGAAGGCGAATGCCTTCCAGCTCGAGCACTTCCCGGACAGTCACGTGAAATCGAACTTCCTGTGCAATCTGGGCTACGGCGATCCCGGCAAATTGCTTCCACGCAGCCCCCGGCTGGAATTCGACGAGGCATGCAAACTGCTCTGACGATGTCGGGCATGGCAGGCCGTTGAGTGCCGCGCGAAATGGTGCTGGGTCTTGCGTTGCATAGTCATCGCCCTGGGGAGGATTACGGGAGTGACAGCCCTTGCCCTGTGACGGCCTACGATGTGCGACTGTTGCAGTTCGGCGCTCCCTGGGCCTTCAGCAGGCCGAGCCCGAACGCTGGCTTAGTCAAAACTGCGCCGAGTACTGCAGGAGGAGGAAGTTGATGCCGGGGTTGGGCCTCTTGATTCGGCCGTTGGAGAAATGCTGCAGGCGGAGCGCAAGTTCGGATCTCACGACATCATCGAAGTGATAGCCGATGGCGATGCGATCGCCGAACTGGAACGCGGAGGAGAAGACGGCCGAATCCGAGATACGCGTGCGCGAAAGCAGGTGGGCGCCGATGCCAAAGTCCGCGAAGAGTGCCGCGGGGCCGGCACCCTGCAGGCGAAAGACGGGGGTCAATCCGATGTCACCCATCGCGCCGCTGCTGCCGCCATGCGGATCCCAGGCGCCGGCGGAGGCCTCCAGTCCCAAGCGCAGTCTGACCGACCGTGTCGCGGAGGACCAGAGATCTTGCCGCAGGTCCCAGCGGGCCTCAATGCGGGCGAGGGTGGATTCAGGAGCTACGCCAAGAGAGACGCCAACGCGGGCGGGCTCGAACCAGCCTGTGTCGGAGATGGGCAGCTCCCCCTGGGCGAAGGCACAGACGCAGTAGATGCCGAGGAAGCCGGCAAAACGGGAGCCGCGCATAGTGAGGTCCTCTTTTTTTTTTAACAGGAGCGGTCTCAGCCAACGATCGGCGCTTTGAGGGAGTTATCCTGCTCAGCCGGTTCGGCAGGTATCGTCAATGATACAGCCTGCCAATCCACGCTGACCAGGATCGTCGGCGGCCCCTCGGGCACCGCTATGATGAATCCTACCAGCATCCCGGTCCGGCGGACTCCCCAGATGGAGGTTGCATTCGATGGACGCGCATAGGACTGACAAGGTCTTCGCCGGCTCAATTCCGGAACTCTATGACACGTACCTGGTGCCGTTGATCTTCGAGTCGTATGCGGCCGACCTCGCCGGCCGGGTGGCGTCGTGGCATCCGAAGAAGGTGCTCGAGATCGCGGCCGGCACGGGCGTGGTGACACGGGCGCTGGCGAGTGCATTGCCCCGCAGCACCGCCATCGTGGCGACGGACCTGAACCAGCCGATGCTCGATCGCGCTCAGGCCGTCGCTGGATCCCGACCGGTGGAGTGGCGTCAAGCAGATGCAATGCAATTGCCGTTCGAAGACGGCCAGTTTGACTTGGTTGTGTGCCAGTTTGGCGTCATGTTCTTTCCCGAAAAACCAAGGGCATTCGCCGAGGCCCGTCGCGTACTGGCGCCAGGCGGCATGTACCTCTTCAACGTTTGGGATCGGATCGAGGAAAACGAGTTCGCGCACGTCGTCACGAACGCCCTGGCTGGCCTCTTTCCCGCAGCTCCCCCAGCGTTCCTGGCCCGAACGCCACATGGGTACCACGAACGGCTGAGTATCGAGCAGGACCTGCGGCTCGGTGGCTTCATTACGGAAGCCAAGTTCGAGACCGTCGCCTCACGAAGTCACGCAGCCTCTGGCCGCATCCCGGCGATCGCTTACTGCCAGGGAACGCCCTTGCGCAATGAGATCGAAGCAGTTGGCCCCAATGCATTGTCAAGCGCCACAGACGTATGCACTGCCGCGATGACCGAGAAGTTCGGACCTGGTCCCATCAACGGAAAGATCCAAGCACACATCGTGATGATCGCGGCTTGAAGTGCCGCCCGATTCCTGCTTCCGGCAACTCCGCTCGCCGATTGAAGTAGCCGCCTTTGGATTGGACTGCGCGCGCTGACCCGGCAAACGACCATGGATAGGGTTACCGACGCATTGGTCGCCCACCTCTATCTGGATGACCGGTAGCCACCCCTCACCGGCCGTTCGGCCAGCGCAGGCTGGATGGCAGCTCATCGGTGAAGCGGACATATCTGTGTCGCCATTGCTGCTGTGCCGACCTGCCACCCTTGGCTCCCATCATTTCCCGGATCGATATCTGTTGCTTTTGCTTTGCGCGTAGCAGCTCTTGCGCGTCGCTGCGCGACGGGAGTCTCAAAACGAAGGGAGCTGATGAAGAGGGAGGCACGCCTCCCTCTTCATCAGCCTAAAGTCGCGCCCTGGGTGGCGCTGGGCACTTCACTGCCCTGCATGGCATCCGGCAGTTCGTGCTGCAGCCCGCCGATCTCAAGATGGATACGCCTGGCCGAATGAGATACGTGGTCCTCAGATTTGCCCGCCACGTACTCGCGCCAGACCAGCGGAAGGATGCCACCGTGACGCCAGTATTCGACGTCCTCGCCGGTATCGAGCCTGATCGTCAGGGGCACTGTGTTCGTCGTGCCGTCGACACGGCGGACAATCGCCTCAATGCGGCCCGAGACATCGAGGCGGTCCGCCAGAGAGAGGATGTCAATCGTTTCGCTGCCGTCGAGTCCGAGCGATTCGGCTGTCGTGCCCGCATCGAATTGCAGCGGAAGAACGCCCATGCCGACAAGGTTGGTCCGGTGGATGCGCTCGAAGCTCTCGGCGATCACCGCCTTCACGCCGAGCAATGCGACGCCCTTGGCCGCCCAGTCGCGCGACGAGCCGCAGCCGTAGTTCTTGCCGGCGATGATGGCGAGCGACACGTTGCGTTGCAGGTAAGTCTCGGCGGCTTCGAAGATGCGCATCTGCGTGCCCTCCGGCATCAGCTTGGTCACCCCGCCTTCGACACCGGGCACGATGCGGTTGCGCAGCCGGATATTGGCGAATGTTGCCCGCACCGCGACGTCGTGGTTTCCGCGGCGCGTCGTGTAGTTGTTGAAGTCACGTTTCTCGATGCCCTTCGCAAGCAGGAAGTCGGCGGCCGGTGTGCCGAGGCTGATCGCGCCGGAGGGCGAGATGTGGTCGGTGGTCACCGAGTCGCCGAGGATGACCAGCGGCCGCATGCCCGTGATGTCCTGGACGGGCGCGGCTTCGCGCAACAGGTTTTCGAAGTACGGCGGCCGGCGTACGTAGGTGCTGGCGTCCTGCCATGCAAAGCGCTCGCTGCGTTCACCAGCCAGCGCATCCCAGGCCTCGCCGCCGTCAAACAGGTCGGCATAGTTGTCGCGGAATATCATCGGCTCATACGCGGCTTCTACGGCTTGGGCGATTTCCAGCGCCGACGGCCATATGTCACGGAGGTAGACCGGCTCGCCGCTGGCGCCAACACCGATTGGTTCGCGGGTGACGTCGACCGTCAAGGAGCCCGTGAGTGCGTAGACGACCACGAGTGCAGGTGAACCGAGGTAGGCAGCGCGAACGTTGGGATGAATACGCCCTTCGAAGTTGCGGTTTCCTGAAAGCACAGCGGTGCCCACGAGATTTTCCCGCTCGATGGCTTCGACCAGCGGCTCGGGCAATGGTCCAGATCCACCGTTGCACGTCGTGCAGCCGAAGCCGGCGACGTGAAAGCCCAGCGTATCGAGTGCATTCTGGAGGCCTGCCTTTTCCAGTACCGCCGCGGTGACGTGACTGCCGGGCACGAGCGACGTCTTTACCCAGGGTTGTGTCCTCAGGCCCAGCGCGACGGCCTTCTTTGCAACCAGGCCGGCGGCCATCATATTGACGGCGTTGGCCGTATTGGTGCAACTTGTGATCGCGGCAATCAGCACTGCACCATCGCGCAAGGCGAAATTCTCGCCTTTGACCGGCACCGCGCGGTTCGAATCCAGCGGCCGACCGGCGATCTCTTGATGGTGTTGGAGGAATGCACTTGGAACCGTCTCGAGATCGAGCCTGTCCTCAGGATTCCGGGGCCCAGCGAGGCAGGGCCTTATCTCGTCAAGGTCGAGCGTCACCACGGTGTCGAATCGCGGCGAGGGGGTGTCCGCGCTGCGCCAGAGCTTCTGCGCCTTGGCGAAGGCTTCCACCAGTTGAAGCTGGTCTTCCTCGCGACCCGTCATGCGCAGGTAATCCATCGTGCGCTCGTCGATCGGAAAGTACACCGCAGTCGCGCCGTACTCCGGCGCCATGTTCGCGATCATTCCGCGGTCGCCCAAGGACAGCGCGCCGAGGCCATTGCCGCAGAACTCGACGAACTTGCCGACCACGCCCATCCTGCGCATACGCTGTGTGATAGCCAGGACGAGGTCGGTCGGCAGCACACCTTCGCGAAGCTCGCCCTTGACCTCGATGCCGACGACTTCCGGCAATGCGAGAGCGATTGGCTTGCCGACCATCACGGCTTCAGCCTCGATGCCGCCGACTCCCCAACCCAGCACGCCCAGGCCGTTGATCATGGGGGTGTGGCTGTCAGTACCCACGCAGGTATCGGGGATCGCGAGTTCGCCGTCGGCAGTCTTCTCCGTCCACACCACCTTGCCGATGTACTCGAGGTGGATCTGGTGCATGATGCCCTTGCCGGGTGGCACGATCCGCACGCCTTCGAAGCTGCTGCTGCACCAGCGCAGGAAGGCAAAGCGTTCGCCATTGCGCTCGTATTCGCGTTCGAGGTTGATGCGTCGCGCCTCCGGTGTGGCCCAACTGTCGACTTGCAACGAGTGGTCGATGATCACGTCGACCGGGACCTTGGGGCTGACTTGCGACGGGTCGCCGCCGGCTTCCGCCACGGCGTCACGCATGCCGGCCATGTCTACCAGCATCACCTGGCCGAGGATGTCCTGACCATAGACACGCACCGGGTAAAAGCTCAGGCCACTGCCAATGCGCCGCGCGAGCAGTGCGTCGATCTCGGCTTGCGTGTCGACACCGCGGCTGGCCTGTCGCAGGAGGTTCTCCAGCAGGATCCGCAGCGAGAACGGCAATTGGTCCACGCCCGGTACGTCGGCGATCGAGACATAGCGCACCGAACGGTTCAAAAGAGGAAGCTGCTTGATTTCAGGTTCGAGTTTCATTTGTTTCCTTCGTTGCATATTAGACGCGTGCCGATCGATCGTCCGAGGGAGCTGAAAGCGTCGGCAGCGTCGGCACCCTCACGAAACCTTCCATCAGCCGCCGCGCTGTCCGGCTCATGATGGCCTTCTTGACCACCCATTCACCGTTCTCCTGTTGCGCCTCACCGACAGCTTGCCGGACGGATGACCGAAGCGTATGGCCGCGCGCGACTCGCCGCCGAGCACGCGACTCACCAGCGTTCCGGGGCTCGCGGCAGCCACAGCAATTCCCACCGCGCCGGTGCCGGTCATGGCGTGATGCAGCGCGCCCATCGAGAAGATGCGTGCCACCAGGTCGATCTGGTCGGCAGCTACATGTTTGCCGTTAGAGGCGGTATACGACGCCGGGGGCGAGAAGAACGCCAGCTTAGGCGTGTGGGGGCGGTTGCGCGTGACTTCCTCTGCGGACGTGCCAAGGCCCATCGCCACGGCGGCGTGGGCGCGGATGGCTTCGGCCTTGCGCAACACCTCAGCATTGGCATTGATATCGCGTTGCAGTTCGGTACCGCGCAGTCCCAGCGTTTCCGCATCGACGAAGATGGCGGGATTGCCGGCATTGATCAGCGTCGCTTCGACGCGGCCGACGCCGGGCACGTCCAGCGCGTCCAGCTTGTTGCCGGTTGGGAACATGGCACCGCCTTCGTCGTCGTCCTCGCCGCCCGGATCGAGGAATTCGAGCCGGACTTCAGCAGCGGGAAAGGCCACGCCGTCCAGTTCGAAGCCGCCCGTCTCCATGACTTCGCCGTCGCGCATCTGCACGTGGGCTATGATGCGTTTTTGAATGTTGGCCTGCCAGATGCGCACGGTTGCCCAGCCATCGCGCGGCGCCTGCACCAGGCCTTCGCTGATGGCGAACGGTCCCACCCCGGCGGTCAGGTTGCCGCAGTTGCCGGTCCAGTCGACGACCGGCGCATCGATCGAGACCGCGCCGAACAGGTAGTCGACATCGCAGTCGGGCCGAGCCGAACGCGAGATCACCACCACCTTGCTGGTGCTGGAGGTGGCGCCGCCCATGCCGTCGATCTGCTTGCCATAGGGATCAGGGCTGCCGGTGACGCGCAGCAGCAGCTTGTCGCGGCTTGCAGGGTCCTGCGGCAGGTGTTCGGCGTGGAAGAAGACGCCCTTGCTGGTGCCGCCGCGCATGTAGACGGCGGGGATGCGCAATTGCGCGTTGGATTGGGTCATTGGCTGTTGCTCCGGTAATCGGTTTGGTAGAAGGCCACGCAGGTCGGGCTGCCGGTGCGCGCGGCCGTGATGGGCGGGCCTGACAATTGCCACTTGCCGTCTGCGTCATGAAGTGGAAATGCCTGGATGGTGTCGCTTGTCTCGTTGGCCACAATGAGCTGGCGGGCCGGCGCGACCAGGGTAATGAAACGAGGCGTCTGGCCCCCAGCAGAAATCCAGTGCCTGCCTGCCGGCAGTCCGGTGTCGCGATCCAGCGCGATGCACGTGACGCTGTCGTGGCCGCGGTTGCTGATGAACAGGGTCGTGCTGCGTGGTTCCAGCGCGATGCCCGCCGCGCGGCTGTTACCTGTGAACGATTCAGGTAGCAGGGCGACGAGGTGCTGGGGCGAGAGACGTTGGTCCGGCGTCAATGCATAGGTGGTCAGCGTCGAGTCCAGTTCGTTGGCCACATACAGCGACGAACCGTCAGGATGCAGCACTGCATGCCGCGGGCCGGAGCTCTCGCGCGCGGCGACGTGCCACAGTGTTTGCTGTTGCCAGCATCCGGCCGCGCTGTCGAAGTCGGCCATCCACACGCGGTCGGCGCCCTTGTCGGGAAACACGAAGCGATTCGTGCCCGGCAGCCGCAGCACCTGGTGGGGATGCGAGCCTTGCTGCTCGACGCGATGGGGCCCCGGCTGTCCCGGCAGTGCCAGCACGCTGTCAGGCGCGGCCAAGGCGCCATCACCGACCACGGGGAGTGCCGCCACGGTCCCGGTCGCATAGTTGGCGACGACCAGGTGGTCGCCATCCTTCGTCATGCACAGGTGGACCGGGTTACGGCCGCCGGTGGGCTGCAGACCCATCAATGCCAACCGGCCGTTGGCCGGGTGGATGCGAAAGGCGCTGACCTCGCTGCCATCCCCGTGAACGGCGTACAGAACGCCGCGGCGCGCATCGACAATCAGATAGGACGGGTTCTCCAGTCCATCGACTGATTGCACCGGCCGCCAGCTCTCCCTGGGTGAACCCATCAGGTAGACCTCGATGCCCTGCCCCCGGGCCGCGCGCTGCCGCGTGGTGCGGCAGCCGATGTAGGCAAAAGTTTGCATGGTCGCTGCGTCTCGTGTTTTCAAGCCGCTAGCAGGAATTCGTAGCAGATGCACCGCATCGGCCCGTCGGCCTGGAAGGCTTGCGCGGGATCAATGCGGCAGGTCTGGGCGAACATGCGGGCGCTGCCGACGACGCCCGGCACGGATCGATAGGCGGCGCCATTGCGGGGCACGCGGCGGTGGGTTTTCGGGGTAGTCATGTGGGCGTCTCCGGGGGTGTGGCCAAATTGTCTTGCGCTCGGCCTAAGTGCATTTTATGATTACAAAAAGCAAAACGCAAACGCAAAAGAGAATTGGAGACACAAGTCGATGAACACCTCGCCGCATCCCCAGATTGACTCGCGCCGCCGTGCGCTGTTGCAGGCTCTTGTCGCGACGCCATGTGCTGCCGCGCTGGGCGGAATTCGCCCGGCACTCGCCCAAGCGGCGTTCCCCACCAAACCGATCACTTTTATCGTCCCGCAGGCCGCCGGCGGAGGCGCAGACCTGCTGTGCCGCACGGTGCAGGGCAAGGCGCAGGAGGTGCTGGGGCAGTCGCTGATCATCGACAACCGTCCGGGCGCTGCGGGCAATATCGGTACGGTGCTCGGCGCCCGTGCGGCCCCGGACGGCTACACGATGACGTTCGTGAATCTGTCCACCATGGCGCTGAATCCGCATCTGTACGCGCGCCCCGGCTACGCCGTGAGCGACTTTGAGCCGCTAGCGTGGATGGCTTCGGTGGCCAACATCCTGGTGGTCAACGCGAACGTGCCAGCGAAATCCCTGAAGGCGTTCATCGCCTTGGCCAAATCTCGGCCGGGCAAGCTGACATACAGTTCCGCCGGCAACGGCAGCGGCAACCACCTTGGCGGCGAGATGCTGAAGTCCATGGCCGGCATCGACCTTGTCCATGTACCCTACAAGAGCGGCGGACCTGCCGTGGTGGCCGTCTTGGGCGGGGAGGTGGATGCCTGCATCGCCGATCCATTGGCGGCGCTGCCGCATATCCGCAGCGGCAAGCTGCGCGCGCTGGCTGTCACCAGCGCCAAGCGGGGCACGGCATTGCCGGACGTGCCGGCCATGGGAGAAGTCGTTCCGGGATATGAAGCCACGTCGTGGGCGGGCGCGATGGTGCCGAAGGGAACGCCCGCCGCCGTGCGGCAGAAGCTCAGCGATGCGTTGCTTGCCGGCCTCAAGGAGCCGGCAAGCGCGGATAAGCTGCGCAGCCAACTCTACGAGCCCGTGGCCGGTGACGCCAAGGCGTTCGCGGCACTGATTCAGCGCGAGAACGACAAATGGTCCAGGCTGATCAGGCAACTGGGGATGCAGATTGATTGAGTTCCGCCCAGGGGTGTGCGTTGCTGCTCCCGTAGCGGCACCGAGATGGGATAATCCGGGCTTGCGGGCCACGCCGCCCGACGACCCCGGTCTTGCCATGAACCTATCCCAGCTCCAATCCCGTGTTGTCCGTGAAATCGTTGCCCTTGCGCGCGTGGACGGCTTGCGCGCCGGCGACCATCTCGCTGAAAGCGTGCTGGCCGAACGTATCGGGGTGTCGCGCTCGCCGGTCAATGTGGCCCTGCGCTACCTGGTGGAGATCGGTGCGGTGGTGTACGACCACAACCGCGGCTATTTCCTGCGCAACGATGCCGCCGCGCTGTCGAGCATCGCGGAGCAGTTCTCACAGGAGCCGGATGACCCGCTCTACCTGAAGATCGCGGAAGACCGACTGAGCGGCGCGCTTCCTGACCTGGTCAACGAGGCGGACCTGATGCGCCAGTACAAGACCGCGCGCAGCGCCTTGCGCAATGTGCTGTCGCGCATCCAGGAAGAGGGCTGGGTGGAGCGCCGCATCGGCCACGGCTGGTGCTTCCTGCCCATGATCGACTCGGCGCAGGCCTATGAGGAAAGCTACTTGTACCGTAGCGCGCTGGAACCGACCGGCCTTCTGAGCCCCTGGTTCAAGGCGGATCCGGCTGAGCTGGCCGGGCTGCGCAGGCAGCAGCGGGCGATTGCCGAAGGCGGCTTCGAGTCCATGACGCCGATCGAACTGTTCGAGTCGAACAGCCGCTTCCACGAAACGCTGGCCAAATGGTCGGGCAATCGCTTCGTGGCCCAATCAGTCAAGCGCATGGATTCCTTGCGCCGCCTGGTTGAATACAGCCAGGCCAAGGACCGCAAGCCGCGCCAGGTGCAGGCCAAGGAACACCTGGCCATCCTGGATGCGATTGCCGAGCAGGACATGCTCAAGGCGGCTTCGCTGATGCGAGAGCATCTGGAAGGTGCCCGGCGTGGCAAGGTTCACGGCAACACGATTTTCAAGAGCGCAGCCTGAATCGGCGGTACCCGTCGTGGTGCGGTGGGTTTTTTTGCCCACAAGTGCATTTATAGATAACAAAACGCAGTTAGAGGATGCCAGAAGGAGATAGCCGGCAGGACGGCGCTTGTGCAGCGCGGGCCCTGCTACGCCTGTCGCCAGTCAGCGTCTTTCGACTGCCGTCCTGGCTTTGCCGCCGGGGCGCCTCGCGAGGAACCATCCCCATGATGCTGACGTTGCTGGGCTTCGGCATGATTCTGACCTTCATGGTCCTGATCATGACCAAGCGTCTTTCTCCGCTGATCGCGCTGATCATCGTGCCGATCACCTTTGCCGTGGCTGCGGGCTTCGCGCCCAAGCTGGGGCCGATGATGCTGAGCGGCATCAAGTCCATCGCGCCCACCGGTGTGCTGTTGATGTTCGCGATCCTCTATTTCGGCATCATGATCGACGCCGGACTGTTCGATCCGCTGATCCGAGTGCTGCTCAAGGTGATGAGGGGCGATCCCTTGCGCGTGGTGGTGGGCACGGCGGTGCTGGCCCTGATCGTCTCCCTGGATGGCGACGGTTCCACCACCTACATGATCACGGTATCGGCGTTGCTGCCACTCTACCTCCGGCTCGGCATGCGGCCCTTAGTGATGGTGTGCGTGATCTTCATTGCCAACGGCGTAATGAACATCACACCCTGGGGTGGCCCGACATCGCGCGTTGCGGCGGCGCTGCATCTCGATGCTGGCGCGATCTTCGTGCCCATGCTGCCCATCATCGTTGCAGGAGCGTGCACGGTACTGGCCATCGCCTGGCTTCTTGGTCGCGGTGAACGGCGCCGGCTCGGCAAGCTGGCCTTGGTGCCCAAACACTTGCGCACCGAGGTCGCACCATGTCTGGACCAGGATGGCCAGTTGCCGAGCATTCAGCCGGCCGACGACACCAAGCGGCCGCGGCTGATCTGGATCAACGCCACGCTGACCTTCGTGCTGATGGCGACACTGGTAGCCGACATCGTTCCAATCCCGGTACTGTTCATGGTGGCCGCGGCGCTGGCCCTTCTGATCAACTATCCTCGCCTGTCGGACCAGCGCCAGCGCATCGCCGCACATGCGGAGAACATCCTCGCTGTAGTGTCGATCATCTTCGCTGCGGGCATCTTCACGGGCATCCTTTCCGGTACCGGCATGATCCAGTCCATGTCGCACGCCGTGCTTGCCATGCTGCCGCCATCGTTCGGGCCCTACCTCGCGCCCATCACGGCTCTCCTTAGCTTGCCCTTCACCTTCTTCCTCTCCAATGACGCGTTTTACTACGGCGTGGTCCCCATCATTGCGCAGGTGGCAGGCACCTATGGCATTACTCCGCTTGAGATCGCGCGCGCGTCCCTGATCGGTCAGCCGGTCCATTTGCTCAGCCCGCTAGTGCCTTCTACCTACCTGCTTGTGGGATTGGCCAGCGTCGATTTCGGCGATCATCAGCGCTTTGCTTTTAGGTGGACACTGCTGGTCTGCGCGTTGATGTTTGCGGCAGGGCTGTCCTTCGTCATCTTTCCCTTTGCACGCTAAGGTGGCGGCATCACGCTCCAACGGCAAGGCCACTCCCTTTGTTTCCAGGAATTGCAGACTATGCAAGTCACCGAAGCCCTGCAGCGCGCCTTCGCCCCGACCGGCAGGCTGCGTGCGTCGATCAACCTCGGCAATCCCATCCTTGCCATGCGCGATCCCGGCGGCGGCGCTCCGACCGGCGTCTCCGTGGACCTGGCCACGGAGCTCGCGCAGCGGCTCGGGCTGCCGCTTGAACTAGTGGTGTTCGATGCGGCCGGCAAGTCGGTAGAGGCGGTCCGCTCGGAAAAGGCCGACTTCGGCTTCTTTGCCATCGACCTGCTGCGCGGGCAAGGGATCCATTTCTCGATGCCTTATGTGCTGATCGAAGGCAGTTACCTGGTGCGTGAGGATTCAATGCTCATGGAGAACGGCCAGGTCGACCAGGCAGGGCATCGCGTGGTGGTTGGCAAAGGGAGTGCCTATGATCTGTTCCTGACTCGCGAACTGCAGCACGCGGCGATCGTCCGCGCGCCGACCTCGCCCGCGGTCGTGGACCTCTTTGTTGCGGAAGGGGCGCAGGTGGCTGCGGGCGTAAGGCAGCAACTCGAGGCGGATGCGGGACGCCTGGCCGGCCTGCGCTTGCTGCCTGGACGGTTCATGGTCATCCGGCAGGCAATAGGACTACCTGATCGTGGAGGTCCGATCGCATTTGAATATCTCGCAGCCTTCGTCAAGGACATGATCGGTAGCGGATTCGTCGGCGCGGCACTTGCCCGGCACGGCATCCTTGGGGCTGCAGTGGCAGCAATTCAATGAAAAGTAGCTACGCACGGGGCATTCGTCAGTTCAACTGCATGCATAAGTTAAATTTCTCTCGGTTGTGAGCCGCTACGATATGTCCCTTCCGCACGGCTTCAGCGTGGGTTTCTCGAAGCGCTTCTAAGGTGCCGCTTTTCGGGCGATGAGCTGGCTTTTCATTCGCGCAACCGCATCGTAGGCGGGCAATAGCTCGAGCGCCCAGACCCAAGGGTCGCGTTTGTACACACCGCCCGCAACGCGATATTTCCAGGGGCGAGAGTGCGGTAGCGGTGACGCCACCGCGTCTCGCCCCATCGTTCATTGCATGTGCTGTCCGCCGTTGATGGCAATATTGGACCCGGTCACGTAGGCCGCATCCTCCGAGCACAAATAGGCGACCAGGGCTGCCACCTCCTCCGGCTTGCCTAGGCGGCCGACCGGAATCTGAGGCAGGATCTTCGAATCCATGATCTCCTGCGGCACGGCGGTAACCATCTTGGTAGCCAGGTAGCCTGGAGAGATGGTGTTTACCGTCACCCCCTTCCTTGCGACTTCCAGCGCCAGTGACTTTGTGAAACCGTGCATGCCGGCCTTTGCGGCCGCGTAGTTGGTTTGGCCGAAGGCTCCCTTGGAGCCATTGATTGACGCGATATTGATGATGCGGCCCCAGCCACGCTCGACCATGCCCTCGCACAGTGGCTTGGTGACGTGGAACACCGAGTCCAGATTAGTGCGAATCACGGCATCCCAGTTCACCTTGTCCAGCTTCTTGAAGGCCATATCGCGGGTGATGCCCGCATTATTCACCAGGATGTCAATCCGACCGATGTCGGCGAGTATCTGTGCCATCGACACCTGGCATGCATCGTAGTCGGCCACGTCCACCGGGTACGCACGTACATTGCGGCCGGCTGCGTCCATGGCAGCCAGCCAGCTCTGCGCATTCTGGTTCCCTGGCGTGTGGGTCACGACTACGTCGTAGCCGGCATCATGCAATTTGATAGTGATGGCCTCACCGAGGCCACCCATGCCACCTGTTACCAATGCGATTCGCTTTGTCATCCTACCAGTCACTTTTATGATGCAATCCAACCCCTAAAAGCCCGATGGTCGCTCCGATTTTCCCTCGGCTCCGCCATGCGACAGGGTGAGCGCACCCTATCGGTGGGCCACGGTACCTCGGCTACATTTCACTTTCATGTCATCAAGATGGCTTGTCTACGCAGGCGACACCCGGGCCGCGAGCGCTTCACTTCCGCTGGCAAGGAAGTGAAGCGTCAGCCGGAACAACATGTCAAATTGCCTTCTTGCGGAAGGATCTTGGCTATTCTAGCCTTATAAGCGGTGAGAATTATGGTGCGCTTGTCCGCGCGTCGTTGCCTGTTCAAGGAACCTGGACCGAGGGGGACGTGATGAGAATGCGCACCGCAATCACGGCAGCTTCCATGGTGGCTTTCGCCATCGCGGCCGGCACGGCCCACGCCGGGGCGACCTTCGAAGCTGTGAAGAAAAAGGGCTTTGTCCAATGCGGCGTGAATACCGGGCTCCCGGGGTTCTCCGTGGCCGACGAGAAAGGCGTTTGGAAGGGCATCGACGTGGACGTTTGCCGGGCGATCGCGGCTGCGGTATTCGGCGACGCCTCCAAGGTGAAGTTCACGCCGCTCACCGCCAAGGAGCGATTCACCGCACTGCAGTCCGGAGAGGTCGACGTCCTCTCGCGCAACACCACGTGGACTTTGAACCGCGATGGCGGGCTGGGCATTGTCTTCACCGGCATCACCTACATTGACGGGCAGGGCTTCCTCGTGAAAAAGAAGCTCGGCGTGAAATCCGCGCTTAAGCTCGACGGTGCGACGGTCTGCGTGGGATCAGGAACAACCACGGAGCTGAACCTGACGGACTATTTCACGCTCCATAAGATGAAGTTCAAGGCCGTGGTCTACGACACGTCGGATGAAACCGAGAAGGCCTTCGCGGCCGGCCGTTGCGATGTCCTCACCAGCGATCAGTCCCAGCTCTATGCACTGCGCCTCAAGCTCGCCGATCCCGACAGCGCCGTCGTGCTTCCCGAAGTGATCTCCAAGGAGCCGCTCGGCCCGGCGGTGCGCCAGGGTGACCAGGAGTGGTTCAACGTCGTACGCTGGACACTGTTCGCAATGTTGAACGCCGAAGAACTGGGCGTGAGTTCAGAGAACGTCGACCAGATGAAGGGGAGTAAGAACCCGGACATAAGGCGCCTGCTGGGCGTGGAAGTCATCAAGCACGGTTTGGGAGTCCCCGACGATTGGGCCTACAAGATCGTGAAACAGGTGGGCAACTACGGGGAGATCTTCGAGCGCAACGTCGGCTCGGGCAGCCCGCTCAAGATCGGTCGTGGCCTGAATGCCCTGTGGACCAAGGGCGGCCTGCAGTATGCGCCGCCGATTCGCTAGGCGCCCTCCTTTTCGTTGAACGGCGCCGCGCCCGCCCGCCGGATTCAAGCCAGGAATCTGAAGCGACCCCGGAACATGGCCCAGATAGAGGACCCCGCTGAAGCGCCGCCGACGCGGCCGCCGCCCTGGAACGATCCCCGGATCCGGGCGGTCGTGTTGCAGGTGCTGGTGAGCGTTGGTGCCGTCGCGCTCGCGGCCTACCTGGTCCGCAACCTGATGCACAACCTCGAGATGCGCGGCATTTCGACGGGATTCGGCTTCCTCGCGAACCGGGCGGGCTTCGCCATCAACCAGGCGCTGATCCCCTACAGCGAGGAATCGTCGACGTACGGGCGTACCTTCGTCGTCGGCCTGCTCAATACCCTGCTCGTATCCGGGCTGGGCATCGTCTGCTCCACCATCCTCGGTTTTATCATCGGCGTGGCGCGCCTTTCCCGGAACTGGCTGGTGGCAAAGCTTGCGTTGGCCTATATCGAGATCTTCCGCAACCTCCCGCTACTCGTCCAGATTCTCTTCTGGTACTTCGCCGTCTTCCTGAATCTCCCGGCGCCTAGCGAAGCGTTGTACATCGGGGACTCGGTCTTTCTGACGCTGCGGGGACTGTACCTGCCGCGCCCGGAGGCGCAGGCCGGATTTGGCTGGACGGTGTGCGCGCTCGTTGCGGCGATGGTTGCGTCCGTCGTCCTCGTGCGCTGGTCGCGGCACCGCCAGGAGCGCACGGGCAAGCGCTTCCCGGCGTATCTTGCTTCCGTCGTCTTGCTGGTCAGCGTGCCGCTCGCCGCGTTCGTCCTCACGGGCCGGCTGCTGCAATGGGTAAAGCCCGAGCTTGCGGGCTTCAATTTCGTCGGCGGCATCGCCGTGATCCCGGAGCTCGCCGCGCTGCTGGTGTCGCTCTCCATCTATACCGCCGCCTTCATTGCCGAGACGGTGCGTGCCGGCATCCTCTCGGTGTCCCACGGGCAGACGGAAGCGGCCTACGCGCTCGGATTGCGCCCGAGCTGGACATTGCGGCTCGTGATCATCCCGCAGGCCATGCGGGTAACAATCCCGCCGCTCACGAGCCAGTACCTGAACCTTACCAAGAACTCCTCTCTCGCCACGGCGATCGGATATCCCGACCTGGTATCGCTGTTTGCCGGGACCACCCTGAACCAGACTGGCCAGGCCGTCGAGGTGATGTCGATGACCATGGCGGTCTATCTCGTAATCAGTCTCGTGATCTCGATGTTCATGAACTGGTTCAACGCACGGATGGCGCTGGTGGAGCGCTAGGCCATGATGACTCACCGGCAACGCCACGCCGACCTGCCCCCGCCGTCCGCCCCGATGGGGGGCCTAGGCTGGTTGCGCAAGAACCTCTTCGCCTCGCCCCAGGACGGCGCGCTCACCCTGCTCGCGCTCTATCTCCTTTATCTTGTGGTACCGCCCCTCGTCGAGTGGGCACTGATCAAGGCCGACTGGATGGGTACCCGCAGCGAGGCCTGCTCCAGGGCCGGCGCGTGCTGGGCCTTCATTCACGTGCATCTCGACCAGTTCATGTACGGCTTCTATCCGGTCGCCCAGCAGTGGCGGGTGAACCTGGCGATCGCGCTGCTGGGGGCGCTCATCGCGCCGCTGTTCTTCAAGCGCTTCGCGCTGAAGCGGGGGCTGGGCGCCGTGCTCCTCCTGGTCTATCCCGTCGTCGCGTTCTACCTTCTGGTCGGCGGCCGGTTCGGTCTGAGCCACGTCGAGACGAGCAAATGGGGAGGGCTGACCCTCACGCTGGTGATAGCCATCGTCGGCATGGTGGCCGCCCTGCCGCTGGGAATCCTCCTCGCGCTCGGCCGGCGCGCCACGAACATGCCGGTTCTCAAGGCCCTGTGCGTGGCGTTCATCGAGCTCGTGCGCGGGGTTCCGCTCATCACTGTGCTCTTCATGTCTTCGGTGATGCTGCCCTTCTTCTTGCCCGAAGGGCTGAACTTCGACAAGCTCCTGCGCGCCCTGATCGGCGTAGCGCTGTTCGCCTCCGCCTACATGGCGGAGGTGGTGCGCGGCGGCCTGCAGGGAATTCCGAAGGGCCAGTTCGAGGCCGCGGCGGCGCTGGGCCTGGGCTTCTGGAAATCGACCGCCCTGGTCATCCTGCCCCAGGCGCTCAAGCTGGTGATCCCGGGAATCGTGAACACGTTCATTGGGCTCTTCAAGGACACGAGCCTGGTACTCATCATCGGCCTGTTCGACCTGCTTGGAAGTATCCAGGCCGCCAATGCCGACGCCAACTGGCTGGGGTTTTCGACCGAAGGATATGTTTTTGCGGGATGCATCTACTGGGCCTTCTGCTTCAGCATGTCGCGCTACAGCCAGTGGCTCGAGAAGAAGCTGCAAACGGGCCACACGCGCTGAGGTCCGATTGGGGGGAAGCACATGAATGCCGTACAAGCCGTCGACCCTCCGGCGAACCCTGCGGGCGCCGGCCCGGCCATGGTCGAACTGCATGGTGTGCACAAGTGGTACGACAGATTCCACGTGCTCAAGGACATCAACCTGAGCGTCGCCGAAGGCGAGCGTATCGTCATCTGCGGTCCCTCGGGCTCGGGCAAGTCCACGATGATCCGCTGCATCAACCGTTTGGAGGAGCATCAGCGCGGCAGGATCATAGTTGGCGGCGTGGAGCTCACCAGCGACGTGAAGAACATCGAGAAGGTCCGCAGCGACGTGGGTATGGTGTTCCAGCAATTCAATCTCTTTCCACATCTCACGGTCCTGGAGAACTGCGTGCTAGCGCCGATGTGGGTTCGCAAGACGCCGCGCAAGGCGGCGGAGCAGGCCGCGATGGAATACCTTGAGCGTGTGCGCATCCCCGAGCAGGCGAAGAAATACCCCGGGCAGCTCTCCGGCGGCCAGCAGCAGCGCGTGGCAATCGCCCGCAGCCTTTGCATGCGCCCCAAGGTCATGTTGTTCGACGAGCCCACCTCGGCGCTCGACCCGGAGATGATAAAGGAGGTGCTCGATGTCATGGTGGGGCTCGCCAAGAGCGGGATGACCATGCTCTGCGTGACGCACGAGATGGGCTTTGCGAAGACGGTCGCCAATCGCGTGATATTCATGGATGGCGGTGAGATCATCGAGGAAAACGAACCCGAGGCGTTCTTCATGCACCCGCAGCAAGACCGAACGAAGCTGTTCCTGAGCCAGATCCTCAATCACTGATTCCGCGCGAGTACTGCGATCGTCTCGTCATGGCCGAATCTCCCAAAATGCTTAAAGGTCCCAGGGGATTGCCTTATTCGGTGGGGCGGGCTGCGCCCTATTGGCCCTCGATCCACTGAATGGCGAAGCGCATCAGCTCCTTGCCGCTAGGAATATCCAGCTTTTCCTTGATGTTGGCCTGATGTGCCTCGATGGTCTTGACGCTCCGACTCAGCTTCTCTGCGATCTCGCGGGTGCCGAAGCCGAGTCCGATCAGGTGCAGGACCTCGAACTCCCGTTCCGAAAGGCTTGCGATTGAGCCCGCCGGAATTCTTTGGGGAACCGTCAGAGCCCGCGCCAATTTTTCATGCATTGCGGCGCTCAGGTAAATATTACCTGCCAGCACCTCACGGATGGCATTCACAATATGCTCTGTGGCCTCGAGCTTCATCAGATACCCGTTTGCTCCAGCCCGCAGTGCGCGTTCGGCAAACAGGGTTTCGTCATGCATGCTGAGGATGAGGATTGCCAGCTTTGGATAGTGTTGCCGGAGCGTTTTGACAAGATCCAGGCCGGAGTTCGAGTGCAGGCTGAGGTCCACAATGGCCATGTCAGGCTGGCAGGCCATCACCGCCAGGGCTTCTTCGGCACTGCCGGCCGCACAGCAGACGTGCAGATCCTCATGCAGACTCAGCAAGTGGGTTAGTCCCTCCCGGATGATGGGGTGGTCATCCACGATCAGGACCTGAGTCGCGCGGCACAGGCTAGAAGGCTTCCCTTTCATGTCCTGGACTCTCCGGTATCGGATAGCGGATGGCAACCGTGGTGCCACCCAAAGCATTGCGGGTGACCATGCAAGAGCCGCCCAGGAGGCTTGCCCGGTGGCGCAGGTTGTGAAGTCCCAGTCCCGAGGCGCGCTCCATTTGTTCCAGGTCGACCCCCATCCCGTCGTCACTGATGGAAAGCCTCTGCATTCCGCCTTCGCGCTCCAGGTCGATCCAGATGTGGCGGCCCTGGCTATATTTCAGCGCGTTATTGACTGCTTCCTGTGCCGCACGGTAAAGGTTAATCTGCATCGGCGGATCCAGTAAGTCCACATTTGACTCGATGCGGAGCGTGCAGCCTATGGCATTCAGCGAGCGGGTCGTCTGTGCCAACCCTTGCAAGGCGACCGTAAGGCCACCAGATTCCATGGCGACCGGATCCAGGCCATGGGCAATCTTGCGAGTCATCAAGGACGCCTGCTTCACCAATTCGACGATAGTAGCCGCCTTCGCGGCGGCTGGGTGGCTATGCTTCTGTAGTTCTTGATTCAAGGTGGCGCAATAGAAGCCCAAGCTGGTGAGGTGCTGCCCGAGGCCGTCATGCAGTTCCCGGCCGATGAGTCTCTGCTGCTGATCGCCGATTCGGATCAGCTCTGCTTCCAGCAGGCGACGTCGCGCCATCTCCTGCTTCAGTTCATTGTTTGCTAGCTCCAGGTCTTGGGTTCGCTCTTGCACGCGCCGTTCCAACTCGACATGGGATGCCAGCAGGAGGCGATGGATGCGCTTTTCCTGAGCATGTGCCGCCACCAGCAGCAGTCCGGTTACTGCCACGACATCCGCGAAGGCGCACCATCTCACGAGGCTATCCACCGGGGATTCGGCGGCAAAGGGACCGGTGCCGTTCGTGGTGCCCCAGATGGCCACGATCGAGACCAGCAAGGTTGAGAGGCTGGTGCCCAAGTGATCGAAGCGCAGAGCCGCCCAGATGATGAACGGAAAAACCGCCAAGGCTGCCGGATAGTAGCTGTGCCCGGCAAGTTCGGTGGCGCCGAAGATGACGTAACTCACCCAGAAGATCGCAACGGTCAGTCCACACGCTTCCACGGTCTGCTTTGCGGAGCGGATAGGGCTCGGATACGTGAGCAAGCAGAGCAGCGGCGGGGCCACCACGAGCACCCCCATCATGTCACCGAGCCACCATTTCAGAATGGCTGTGCCGTACTCGGAGACTGACACCAAGCCCCCTCCAAAGAGGGCGGTCGCACCAATCAGCGCACTCACTGCCGTGCTGAGCGTCGCAGCCAGGATGATGAAAGCCAACACGTCCTTGATGCGGTCCAGGGTGATCTGGAATCGGGCTACCCGCCTTAACAATGATGTAGCCGTCAAGGCTGCAGCCGCCGCACCGAGGCCAATCACCGCGGCCACTGGTAGGGGCACGCCCACCGACATGTTGGCCAAAACGGAGCCAATGGCAATTCCGGGGGCAGCTTCGGAGCCCATCACGAGCAGCGCAACGAGGGCGATGCCGCTGGAAGGCCACACCAGAGACACTGCACCGCCCACTACCGCATAAGCAAGTCCCAGCTGAGCACCCGCGTAATACGCCAACGCGACAAATACGGTGTGAACGAAGAGGCTAAGCCTCGAGTTGCGCGGAATGATGACCATTGATCGCTTCAAATTCTGGGGACAGCCCCTGCCACAGCCAGTCATTCTCTCGTTAGCCGCAATGACAATACGCTTGCGAAAGCTTAGTGTCCGATGCTCCTGTGGCAAATCACGAATTTGCACCGAATCGGTGCCAGGCGAAGTGCTGCGAATCCATGGTGCCGCAGGATAACTATGAATCTATGTCAGAACTCCCCTTTGCGGTAAGCGTAGCCGATGGATTCGATGAGCTATGCCGTCCGGGTTGGACGCCAGATTCCGTATGAGCGCGAGCATTGTCGTGCCGGGTTTCGGGTCTTCGGCCAGAATCCGGGCGCAGTTGGCCCTTGGCACCTGGCTGCGGTCGATAGCGCATCATCCGCAGATTGCTCAGGCCAGATAGCGTATGCAGGGCGGAGTCCGCCCTGCCCATCCAATAGGGCAATCCCCTAGCCTATTTTCCGAAGGAGACCTTATTCAAACGCTTACCGTCAGCGCATACATTGGAATCGTACAAAGCTGCCGCGCTGGAGCGAAAAGAATTTGTTTCGGCGTTCTTGCAACCACCTGAAAAAGAGGTGAAAAAAATGGTAAAGACAGTATTACTGCTCGCTGCGGCGGGTGCGGCGCTTGGCGCCGGGGTAGCCTATGCCGGCATCGGGGCGCGAGATGTATACACCGACGGCGCTAGCGTGATGGGGCCGCGAGACCCATATTCAGATGGGGGGAAGAGCGCAAAGTTTGACGTTTATTCAGATGGGGCGAGAGTCACAGATAGACGAGACGTATTCAGCGATGGCGCCAGAATCACCAACCGCGATGGACTGGTTGAGGACAGCATGTAAGGAACGACCGAAGGGTCCGCAAAAGAACACGTGGTCCGCGCTCAGCGTCCACAGCCAGAAACCAAGCATCCCCCGAGTAACAGCCTCGGGGGATTCTTTTTACAGCGGCCGCCCTGCCACAGACAGGTCAAACCAGCACGCCCCCGCCACTCGAAGGGCAGCAACGTTTGCGGCGTGCCTATTTCGTCAGTTCCTGAACCGGGCTGTTTACAGTGCCGCGATGTCTCGCGCAGACGATCCCTTCGTGAAGAATGACATCCACACGAATAGACTTGTATATACTAGTAGATGCAACTGCTGCAAGGCGACACCGTGCCTGTTATCACGCCCCGGAGCCAAGACGCGGACAGTGGTTGCGCACAACTGACGGAAGAAAAAAAGGAGACTCCCAAGTGCATGAAAAGCTCTCGATGGTTCGCCGTGCGGCGGTGGCGGCCGTGCTTGTTGGCACAGTGAATGTAGCGTTGGCGCAGTCCAACGGGCTTGACGGCAGGCTTGCCACCCCGTTGAACAGCCTGGTGGCAACCATGTATCCCGAACTGGACGCCTTGTACAAGGATCTGCATGCCCACCCCGAACTGGCATTCGGCGAGACACGCACTGCAACGCGGCTCGCCCGGGAGATGCGCACACTGGGATTCGAGGTAACCGAGAACGTCGGAAAGACAGGGGTGGTGGCCATGTACCGGAACGGCCCAGGCCCAACCATCATGGTGCGCACCGACATGGACGGACTCCCCATGGAAGAGAAGACCTCATTGCCCTATGCCAGCAAGACACAGACCACGTGGAACGGGCGTGAGACCTTCGTTGCACACAGCTGTGGCCATGACGTGCACATGGCAAGCTGGGTAGGCGCCGCGCGCGCCTTGGTAGCCATGAGAGAGAAGTGGCGCGGCACCCTGATGTTCGTGGCACAACCCGCTGAAGAGATCGGCGCCGGCGCCAGGGCAATGCTGGCCGACGGACTGTTCACGCGATTTCCCAAGCCTGACACGGCGCTAGCCTTGCACACCAACCCCCGGCCCTATGGCACAGTCAGTTACAGCGTCGGCCCCATGACGTCTGCCGCCAGCTCGTTCGAGATCCTGTTCAAAGGCCGTGGCGGCCACGGCTCCGCGCCCAACAAGGCGTTGGACCCGATCATCATTGCCTCGCGATTCGTCATGGATGTACAGACTGTCACGAGCCGGGAGAAGGATCCTATGGCTTTCGGCGTCATCACCGTCGGCGCGTTCCAGGCAGGAAGTTCGGGCAACATCATTCCCGACAGTGCGGTCTTGCGCGGCACGATCCGCGCTTACGACTCAGGGGTCCGGACACTCCTGGCCGACGGTGTGCGGCGCGTCGCGCGGGCATCGGCAATTGCGGCGGCAGCCCCCGAGCCGGAGATCACGATTGCCGACAATGGCTACGGCGTGGTGAACAGCGATACTGTGGTCGCACGCGTCGAGGCGGCGCTGCAATCTGGCCTGGGCAAGGACAAGGTGGCCCGTACACGCCCTCTCACGACCAGCGAGGATTTCGCGGAGTACGGCAGCGAGGGGGTGCCTTTAATGTTTTTCCTTGTGGGAGTGTTTGACCCCGAAGAGGTCTCGGCCTCAAACAAGAGCGGTGGCAAGCCCCTATATTTCAATCATTCCCCATACTTCGCCCCGGTGCCAGAGCCGTCGATAAAGACTGGCGTCACCGCCATGAGCCTGGCCGTACTTAGCTTGCTTGCGACACCTTGAACATGGCAACCGCGCCTGCGGTGTTCACTGCTGGCGCGTTGGCCGTCGATCTATATTTTTGTAGGATGTTGGTATCGACGATACGGGAGATGCCAACATGCCAATGGGACGACCGAAGCTGGATCTGGTGTTGAGCGAAGACGAGCGGTCTCAACTTGCCTCGATGGCGCATTCGCGGAGTATCCCGGTGTCGCTGGTTGCGCGGGCACGCATCGTTTTGGGAACAGGACACTGGCCCGCTGACGCGGGGGTGTCTCTTTAGGGCGGGGTTTTGATGCTTCTAGCTGCTGATGCAGAATAGCGTGAGTGGGCGATGTTTTAGCGCTTCTAGCTGCTGTCGCGGCTGTACGG
>NZ_BAAILO010000506.1:28668-66903 GCF_054589115.1 Cupriavidus sp. 8B
ATTTTAGAACGTGTGAGATGTCACTTTTCTTTACTCGCCTCGTAAAGAAAAGTAACCAAAAGAAAGCGATCCTTGCAGGAGGCTGGCCTATTGGGGTTACGTAGCCCGGTGGTTTCGTCGTTAGGCCCCGGGTTTTAATTGACTCGTGCCGTTACCGGTTTGAATGGCCACGATCCTGTTAATGACGCTGGTTTCGTGGTGAGGCCCCCGGTAGCAGCATCCCTGCCAATTCACCCATCTGCCGGTACCGGTGCAAAGCGCCACGATATATCACCCCGTGATGGTTTCGTGGTGGGGTGGGCGCGGTGGTGAAACCCTCGGATTTATTTTCGCGGTGCCACCGCGCCCACGACGAAAACGGGACGCATGCAACTTCGTGGCCGCCCGCGCCGCGAGCGACAGACGGCCTGAAATTCGTGGTGGTGGCTACCGGTGGGGGCCACCACGAAACCCTGGGCATTGGCAGCGTCGTGATGATCTAAACTGGTAACGGCACGAGGTCATTAGAACCCGGGGCCTGACGACGAAACCATTGGGGTCCCCAATGACGCCACGCCAGCCTCCTGCAAGGATCGCTTTCTTTTGGTTACTTTTCTTTACGAGCCGCGAGTAAAGAAAAGTGACATCTCACACGTTCTAAAACGGCCAACACCGTACAGCCGCGACAGCAGCTAGAAGCACTAAAACACCGCCCACTCACGCTATTCTGCATCAGCAGCTAGAAGCATGAAAACCCCGCCCACCAAGCGCCAAAACCCGCGTCAGCGGGCCACAAGCAATACACATCGCACACTTCCCCCAACCTACAATCCCTCCTCCAAGCTCAACAGACTTTGCGAACGAATCAGCGGAACGGGACACTAGTTGCCAATTGCCAATCTGCTGAACTGCCGCAGATTCGCACCAATATCGCTTGCCTCTTCCGCCGTGGCAGTACGGATCGCAATGCTAGGCATGGGATGGAGATTATCCTGAGGATCGTGGAGAGAGTGGCACTTCAACTCAAAACGTTGGGCAGCGAAGTGTTCACACGCAATAGCATCGCAGTGGCTGCTCATGGCCACGCGCATTCATTGCGAAATTGACGGAGTAGTGGACCACCCTTGCCGCCGTCGAGTGGTCGCGCGGTCCAGTTGACAAAATTCACCGTCGGATAGAGTCATCGCGCCGGCCGCCACATTCTCTTCCAGATGCGCGACCCGGGAGGTGCCCGGTATCGGCAGGATCACCGGACTGCGCTGCAATAGCCACGCGAGGGCGATCTGCCCGACACTCGCGTGATGGTTGCGCGCGATGGTGTCGAGAAGCGAACCGGCACGGGTCAGCTCGCCGGCAGCCAGTGGGAACCATGGGATGAAGCCAATTCCATGGGCGGTGCAGTAGTCGAGTACGTCTTCGCTTCCGCGGTCACCCAGGTTGAAGCGGTTTTGCACGGTCGCCACCTTGAAATATTTCGATGCAGCCTTGATGTCGGCCACCGATACTTCGCTCAGGCCAGCGTGGCGGACCACGCCGCTGTCGATCAGGTGGCGCACGGCGCCAAACTGCTCGTCCCGCGGCACCGATGGGTCGATGCGATGCAACTGCCACAGGCCGATCTGTTCGATATCAAGCCGCTGCAAGCTGCCGTGGGCTTGCTGAACCAGGTAATCCGGTCGGCCCTGCGGTGCCCACTGGTTGGGACCCGTGCGTGCCAGTCCCGCCTTGGTCGCTACGAGCATGTCGGCACCATAGGGATGCAGCGCTTCGCGAATCAATTCTTCCGAAACGTTCGGCCCATACGAGTCCGCCGTGTCGATGAAATTCACGTCGAGTTCGGGAAGGCGACGCAGGACACGGATGGCTTCGGCCCGATCGGTTGGCGCGCCCCAGATACCAGGACCGGTGATTCGCATCGCGCCAAATCCGAGCCGCCGAATTTCCGTGTCGCCGCCAATTTTGAAAGTACGGTGTGGGATAGTCATATTCGCCTTTACTGCTTGTGTTAGACCGATCGGGGGTGCACTACCCGCCGGGACAGGGATAGTGCCGGTTGGAAGCAGGCTGTCTCGGTGAGCTGCGGCAAACGCCTGCCGCGCGGTAGCGGTACCTTATGCAGCAGTGACCGCTCCTTTTTGCGCCCCTACCAGATGCTTGCCGATGCTGACTGTCAGGATCAGCGCCGCGACTTCACACGCAGCGGCGGTCCAGCCAAGGTTGTCCACCGAGGTGAAACTCAAGGTCAGGGAACCGAACGCGGCGCCGAGCGAAAAGCCGAGATACATGAACGAAGCGTTGAGTGACAAGGCAATGGGCGTGCCGCGCAGGCCAGCGAGGTTGATCAGCCCTGCTTGCTGCGCGGGGTAGAAGGACCAATGCGCCATGCCCCAGGCCACCACGCCGATCAGGACGGGAACCAGTGCCAACGTTTTCGGCAGCCAGTGCGCACTCGCCGACATGAGCGAGAAAGCCAGGATCGACACGCTCAGGCAGGGGATGATCACGCGGCTGGGGCCGAGGTGGTCCACTGCCTTGCCGCCGATGAACACGCCGATGGCTGCCGCGACACCCCAGGTGAACAGCACGTAGCCGATTTCAGCGCCATGCAACAGCGTGGTCGTGGCGACGAACAATGCCAGGTACGTATAGATCGTATAGGCGCCCATAGCCCAAAGTGTGGTGACGAGCAAAGTCATCAGGATGACCGGCTGGCGTGCGACATGGATACGCTCGCGCAGCGTGGCAGTCGGCAATCCCGCGCCGATGTTACGCGGCAGGCCGAACAGCAAGCCTGCCGTGGCCGCAGCAGACAGGGCGGCGACGCCCGCAAAGGTCATGCGCCAGCCGAGCCGGTCCCCGACCAATGCGCCAAGCGGTACGCCGAAGGCGACCGCGATCGTAATGCCGCCGTTGACGATGGCGAGCGCCGTGCCGCGCCGTTCTGGACCGGCGATCGCGCCGGCCAGCGCGTTGGCGCCGGGAACATACAGACCGGCGGCTGCGGCGAGCAGGATGCGGGCCGCCATCAATTCCCAATAGTTCTGGGCGGCCCAGGCAATGATGTTCGCCACCGTGAAGGCGGAAAGCACCAGAATCATCAGCGTGCGCCGATGGAACGCGCCGGTCAGTGCCGTCAGGATCGGCGAGCTGAGTGCGTAGGCCAAAGCAAACACGGTGACCAGCTGGCCCGTGGCGACAATGCTGGTATGCAGGTCCGTGGCAATGTCGGGCAGCAGGCCGGCAATCATGAAGCTCTCGGTGCCGACGGCGAACGTTCCTAGCGCCAGCCAGTACAGCGGCGCGAAGGACGTGGACTGGGTCGTGGAGTTCATCGTGTGCTCCGCTCACGCTGCTACCGTGTCGTCGCTATAGACCGGATAGTCGGTATAGCCGACCTCGGTGCCGCCGAAGAAGCTGGGACGGTCGTACGGATTCAGCGGCAGCTGGCGGCGCAGACGTTCGGGCAGATCCGGGTTGGCGATGAAGTCGCGGCCAAATGCGACCAGGTCAGCGTCGCCTGCCTGCAGGACGGCTTCCGCGGTATCGGCCTTGAAGCCGCCAGCGGCGATAATGACGCCGTTGTAGTGCCTGCGGATCAGTTGCGCGGCGACCGGGTTCGGATCCTTGCTCTCGTCATCCACATTGCCCAGCACACGCGGCTCGATCAGATGCAGGTAGGCCAGGTTCAGCTTGGCCAGTTCTTGCGCGACGTAAGTGAACAGGGCCTTCGGGTCGCTGTCGGACATATCGCCAAAACTGCCGCTCGGGCCAAGGCGCACGGCTACGTGGTCACTGCCCCACACCGAGATGACGGCCTGGGTGGCTTCCATCAGGAAGCGGGCACGGTTCTCGAACGACCCGCCGTAGATGTCGGTGCGCTTGTTGCTGCCGTCCTGCAGGAACTGATCGAACAGGTAGCCATTGGCGGCGTGCAGTTCGACGCCGTCGAAGCCGGCCTTCTTGCCGCGGACCGCGGCGGCGCGGAAGCTTTCGACCAGATCGGCGATCTCGGGGATCGTCAGCGCGCGGCTTGGCGTGTTCGGGATCCAGCCCGCTTCGGTGTAGGCGACGCCGCCATGCGACACGGCGGACGGCGCCACCGGCTGAACGCCGCCAGGCTGCAACTGGCTGTTGGACTGGCGTCCGGCGTGATACAGCTGCAGGAAGATACGGCCGCCCTTGGCGTGCACGGCGTCCGTCACCTGCTTCCAGCCGGCAATCTGGCTATCGTCGTAGAGGCCAGGGGCGCCGAGGTAGCCGTTGCCGTTGGGTGCTGCGATGGTCGCTTCGCTGATCAGGAAGCCGCCTTCCGAGGTGCGCTGGGCATAGTACTCGGCCATCAACGGGCCGGGCCTGGCGCCCTCTTCGGCGCGCATGCGGGTGAGCGGCGCCAGCACCACGCGGTGGGAAAATTCGTAACGACCGACTTTGACTGCGGAATGGAGTTTGGACATGATTTCCTCGAGATTGAGTGGCTGGTGACGCTCGATCAACAGCGGGCTTTCGACCTTGAGGAGAAGTGTATGGACGGACTGAAATAAGAAAAATGGGCTAAGGTTCCGAACATATTGGACAAGAACATCCGTAATCGGTCCGTTCGTCGCAGTGCCAGTCGCAGCCGGTTTGCGAACGCTTGTTCGGAGGCCGGCCCGATTTGCGAGCATTGGAAAATAAGGCTAAGGTATCCGTCATATCGGACAAATATGTCCTTAAATGGCCTCGGATGCGGCAATGGACAGCCTCAGCGGTATTTCAGTGTTTGTGCAGGTGGCGGAAACGCGCAGTTTTACTGAGGCGGGACGGCTGCTAGGCGTATCGTCTTCGGCGGTCGGCAAAAGCATTGCGCGCACCGAGGAGCGCCTCGGCGTGCGGCTCTTTCACCGCAGCACGCGCAGCATCACCCTGACGGCCGAGGGGGCGTTGTTCCTGGAACGGTGCCGGCGCATCCTCGGCGAGGTCGAAGCCGCCGAAGCCGAGTTGTCCGATGCCGCTGGCAGTCCGCGCGGCAGGTTGCGGATCAGCACGCCGCAACTGTCCGGGCTGATCATGCCGGCGCTCGACGGCTTCATGACGCAGTACCCGGACATCGAACTCGATGTCGATCTCTCCGATCGCATGGTGGATATCATCGAAGAAGGCTTCGATGCGGTTATACGCACGGGTGAGCAGCACGATTCGAGGCTGGTGTCGCGGCGCCTCGGTTCCTGCGGGCAGGTGCTGGTCGCTTCGCCCGGCTATCTCGAGAAGTACGGCGTACCCAAGCATCCGTCCGAACTCGTGCAGCATGCCTGTCTGCTACATAAATTCCCCGCTAGCGGCAAACTGGAACGCTGGCCGTTTCAGCTCGCTGCATCGGAAGCGGAACCGGAGTTGCCGCAAACCTTCGTCGCCAACACCATTGAAGTGCTGGGTTTTCTGGCGCTTCAGAACAAGGGGCTCGCCTTCCTGCCGACCTTCATCGTGCGCGATGCCCTGGCGAGCGGTGCGTTACAGATCGTACTGGACGATTTCATCGACCAGACCGTCACCTTCTGGATCTTGTGGCCGGCAAGCCGTTACGCTTCGCCGAAGCTGCGTGTCTTTATCGACTATGTCAGCCAGAATCTGCAGATCTAGCGACGGGCAAGGAATCGGCTAAAAGTCGCAAAGCCGGACTGAAGTGTCCGAAATGATCGGAATCGCAGCCTGTTTATCTCTAGTCTCCTCTCCATCCGCAGAAAAACCAGGCTCGGCCATCGGACTGGCACACAAACTCACCGCTATCGTGGTCGCGCCAGCCGACCAACGTCCGCCAATTGCCCGCTTCCGAGAGATACGCGGTGATCGTCATCTCAGACTCAATGCGTGGCTTCCCTGGTGCTGCAACTGAGTACTCCTTCCGATCGCCGCTTTCGAACCCGAACGGCGTGACGACCTCACGGTCTTGTGAGGTTTGCACGACGCCAAATACACGATCAAGGCGAATAGTCTCAAGGGACATGGCATGTGCCTGGCTATGTCTCTTCGTTACTACGCTTTTCCTTGTTCATGTACTCACGGCCTTGGACGTGGTGCGACCAGCTGATCAACGTCCTGCGACAGATCTTGGCTCAGTGTTTTCACCTGCTGTTTAAGCCCCGGGAGGTCGTTCTGGATGGTCTTCCAGACAATTTCCAGGTCCACCTTGAAATAGCCGTGCGCGACGGCGTTTCGCATCTGATATGCAAACGCAAGAGGCAACTCGGGGTGCGCTGTCGCAAAATCCGGATGGTGCTCCTCTATGTTGTGGCTTGCCTCGCCGATGATCTCAATGTTGCGGATCACCGCGTCCTGTGCCATCTCGCTCCCCAGGAACACCACTTCGTCCATGTCCTCCGTGTAGCGGGCAATCCGGTCGATGGCCTCCAGAATGTGCTCCAGATAGTCGACCAGCCGTTGCTTGTCTCGACTCATACCGGCACCGCTTCGGCAAGCACAATCGCCCGGAACTTTTCGGGCAGCGCCTTCGGTGTCAGCACATCAACGGGCACGCCAAGCAGTTGAAGCAACTCGTGCCGAATCGCGCCGATGTCGAACAGGGTGGTTTCTGGAGTCGGGTCGATCAGGATATCGAGGTCGCTGCCTTCAACATCGTCACCATGAACGACCGAGCCAAAAACGCGAGCGTTTCGTGCGCGATGGGATTCCACTACGCGTCGAATAGCCTCCCGGTGGGAGGCAAGTGCTAGAGATGGTTTCATAGCTTGCTAACCTCTTTCTCACTGTACCAAACAGATTCAATGTTTGCCCCCAATGGGGGGATATCAAGCGCTTTTTGCTTCCCGCACCAGAATCTCTCGAACATAGGCCCAAACGACTTCAGGCATGTTGCGAAAGTCTGTTGTCTGGCTCGGAGCAAGCCACTTATCTAGCGTTTTCTCCGGAACGCTGATGCGCTTCGCAAACGCGGCTCGGGTCGTGCCAAGCGAACCCGTCGCCTGGCGCAAGAACTCCTGCTGCGACTGCACGCCGGCCTTTTTCTTGTCCCCCATCAGATAACTCCTGCGACGATGGACGAAAGCCGTACAGGATCGCTCTCCACCAGCCTTTTAACGACAGATAGGCTCGAAACTCCAATCAACTCCTGAATCAGCTTGGTCGATCGCCCTTGGCGGTGGAGCATCACTGCAAAGGTCCGACGCGCCGCGCTTGCGTTGCCGTTGACGATACCGGCCTGCTGATGGAGCCTCCGAAAGATCTCCGTCAGCGACTCGCAAGAATAGCTGAAAGCTCCCGCTGCCGTGACACGCCGTGTGAAGGCGAACGGTTCACCCTCGCCGGTAAGGAAGAGCGGGCTTTGATGATCTAGTCCACGGTAAGCAGCCGGGCTCGTGGCGATGCCGTGCCGAGCAGCAAGCCGGTGCTCCAGGTACTTGTCTATTGCAGCCCGCACCTTCGTGCTTGCCCAAAGCAGCGGACGCGCTTTGCCATTGAAGGCAATCTCCGCCCGCAGCCTCGACTCGATCCGAGGCTGCCCGTTGGCCTGGAGATAGTCGGACACGAGCAGCTTGGCAATTTCATTGGGTGTGAGGCCCGTGCCGTAGGCGACGATCAGCAAAGCGACGTCTCGGGCGCTGTTATGCCCGGTGACCGCCGCGACCTTCAGCGCATGGCGTATCTGGCTGTCTTCGACTACTGGCGGTTTTGCCATCCCGTAATACTTCCAATAGTGGTTGTGTTACGAGACAGTATGCAAGCGATCAGGAGGGATTGCAACGGTGGCCGCGCCGCCAGGCCAGTCCTCGGAAAAAGATGAGCGCAGGCACAATCAATCCGCCTGCCCCGGCAACGACGGGAAGCACGACCTGCGCGGGTGTCGAGAGCTCACCACCGATCACCTCGCGCTTGACCTCCAGGCCTACCAGGAGGAAAAAATGGCCATCAGCCCGTCGTTGATCCAAAGCAGGAGCGGCTTCGCAATGGCAAGCGATCCGGATCGCATTTCCACAGGGATCTTCAGCAGATCGTCGTAGGCAGGGCGAAGCGGCGGATTGCTGCAGATCAACGCGAGTACTGCCGCAGCGAAGGGCAGCAGACCGCCGGCCGCTTCCAGCCTGAGGAAATCGGAGATGCCACCGTTTGCCCTGTCAATCGTGTTGTCTATCACGATGCCCGTCTGCCCTGGAATCCGTCCAGCGTCCAGCGGCCGCCTACTTCCCGGTAGCCGGTTCCACGGCGATCGCCACGGCTTCCGTGTAGACAGCCTCGACCTGGTCGCCCTTCCTGATGTTCTGCAACTGCGCAGGATCCTCTACTAGCAGATCCACCGTGTTCCCCATTGGCCCTTTCAGCGTGACCACCCTCTTCTTGGCGTTCACGGCGATGACGTTCGCCATCACGGTCATTTCCCTCCCGATCGTGCCGCCGGGCTTTGCTCCGGGAGCCGAGCGCTCGATCACCTCGCGCTCAGCGCTGGAGCGCAGGCCGTGGCCCTTTTTCAGGCTCAGCGAAATGGCTTCCCTATACTCGGCGGAGACCACGTCGCCAAGCTTGATCTGGTCGAAATTGCGCACCTCCTCGCCTACTACAAGCTGCTCCACCCGGCCATTCCGATCCTTCAATGACACGGTCCGGGTGGCGGCGTCGATGCCCACCACGGTAGCCGTCACCTTGGTGATGCCTGTCACGGTCGCCTGGCCAGGCGCCTTCATGACGTCCACCTTGGTTTGCGGCTGAGCCATCACCGCGGTCGCCGCCAGGGCCAGCGCCGCCATGACCAGGGATATCTTGCTCTTCATGTCTCTCTCCTTTTAACCCCCAAAATCTCGCCACGCCGCTCCCGCGGGGCCAATCAAGACGAAATCTTCGAGATGCGCAAGCAACGCCTCGACGGCTCGATCGGCATGCCGTTGTACCGTCCCACTGGCTATCGTTCCCTATTTGACCGTATAGCCCCGGCCTTCCATGCAAGCGGCATATGCCCGGTTGTAGGTATCCATGCTGCCTTGGGCAGGTTGCTGCGCTGCCTGCTGGTTCCTCCGTGCCCGTGCCCCGCCGGCCATGGTTCCGGCCACGGCGCCCGCCGCGGCGCCCTTCCCCGCGTCACCCGCGATGGCGCCGATGGCCGCACCGCCGGCCGCGCCCCGCGCGGCACCTCGCACGCGCTCGCCGCCACCCCCCGGCCCGGATGGCGGAGGCGGTGCCGCCGCTACTGCGGCCGGATCGACACCTGTGCTGTTCTTTGCCCATACATAGCACTGACCGTCATCTTTCTGCTGCTGCCCGGCGCTCTGGCCCTTGGCCGGGTAGACAATCGGCTTTGCCTGCGCGAGGCCGAGCGACAGCGCCGCGACGGCAACGGCAACGGCATAAACCCTGCGTCTGTTCATTCCGTTCATGACGACTCCTTCGTGATGGCGCACCGTTGCGCGATGCCATGAACCCGCCTGGCCATCCGCGCTACCAACGCCCGCAGTGATCCGGTTCGCGACACCGGCCAAGCCATGCCGCAGCCGCTCATGGGCGCGACTCATGGCGCGCCGCTTTGCCGGATCGCTGTGGCGATATCGCGGCTCAGCGTTGCCACGTTACGGCTATGCGCTGCCACCATGGCGCCATAATCCTTGCCGGCAACCCGTTCCTGCGCAAATGTGCGGCCGCTCAGCACCGCCGCGCCGTTGGGTAGGCGTACCGACCACAATGCCTCGACCGTGGCCGTTTCGCCCAACGACGAATCGAAACGCAGCACGTCAATCCGCACCCAATACCCACCGGTCGATCCTTTACCCTGCTCGGCCGTGGATACACGTGCATCCGCCAGCAGTTGTGCCAGATCGCCAGCGACCGCGCGCTGGATCTCGCTCTTGAGCGGTTCTGCCCAGCGTGCGAACTCTGCCAAGCGCACCTCGTTGACACCGACCCGCGCCACGAGCTGCGGCCGGTCAACCGTCTCGGGTACTGTCACAGGCGCGACCAGGACGCTGATCGCCTCGCCGGGCACCATGCCCGCGCTGCCGCCTTCAGACGCGGCCGCCGGACTGAGCGTGTAGAACTTCGCCGTCGGAGATGCCGCGCAACCGGCGAGCGTCCCGATCGCAATCGATACGGCAAGCAGCAGGATGGCTCGCATCATCATTTCCCTTCATCCGATTTACCGCGGATCAGCGCCTCCGGATGGCGTTCCAGGTAATCGGCCAGGTTGCGGAACGCCGCCGCCGTGCGTGAAAGCTCGCGCATCACGTCGCCCGCATTCTCCTGGAGCGCCGAATCGGGCTGCATGGCGACGTTGGCCGAGTCGAGCGCCTCGCGCGCCGCCGCGAGCGTGCCGCGCGCCTGCGGTATCACCTCCGCGTCCAGCCGGTTGAGCAGCGTATGGGCATCCCGGATGGTCTGCTGCATGTCGTGGCCGAGGCCCTCGATCGGCACCTTGTTGAGCTTGGCCAGCAGCGCCTCCACCGAATCCTGCAGCGGCTGCAAGCCACCCGGAACGGTAGGTATTTCGGCCGGGGCCTTGCTCCAGTCCACCGCGGCCTTGGGTGCGTTCGGGAAGAAATCGAGCGCGATATAGAGTTGCCCGGTCAACAGGTTCCCGGATCGCAGCTGAGCACGGAAGCCTCGCGCGACCACCGTGTCCAGCACGGCCTTCTTGTTCGGCGCGATAGGTCCGCCTTTCGGCCCCGACGCATAGCGTCCGGTGAACCGTTCCGGATAGAAGTGCACCTCGACCGGAATGCTGAACTCCTTCTTGACCGGATCGAAACGCGTATTGATGGCCGCCACCTCGCCCACCACGATGCCGTGGAAATCCACCGGCGCACCCACACTCAGGCCCCGCACCGAGGATTTCGTGAAGTTGAATACGTAGGTCTCCACGATACGTTCCTTACGCACCATCGACTCCAGGCGCGTGTGGAACAACGCGAACTGCGCGTTCGCCGGGGCAGGCGGGAGCCCGGCTGAAGCCGGCGGGCTCTGGAAGGCCAGGCCGCCGACCAGGATAGCCACCACGGATTGTGTCTCGAGCTTGATGCCAGCGGCATCGATCGATACATCGACGCCACTGGCTTGCCAGAAGCGGGTATCTTCATTCACATACTTGTCATACGGCGCGTTGACAAAGACCTTCAACGTCACGCCATTGCCGTCCGGATCCAGCTCGTAGGCGGTGATTTGCCCCACCTGCAAGCGGCGGAAGAAGACCGGCGAGCCAACGTCCAGCGAGCCGATATCCTCGCTCTTCAGCACAAACTGACGCCCGGGTACGTCGCTGCCGAACACGGGGGGCGTCTCGAGTCCGACATAGTCGCGCCGCTTCGCCGTCGCGCTGCCAACGTCCATGGCGACAAAGGAACCACCCAGCAGCGTGCTGAGGCCCGAGACCGTACCGCCCGAGATACGCGGCCGCACCACCCAGAAGCGCGAATCCGCCACCAGCAGTCTCTCCGCATTCTTGCTGATTTCAGCGCTGGCGATCACGTTCTTCCGGTCCGGGGACAGCGTTACGCTGCGGATCAGGCCGATGTCGACATCCTTGAACTTGAGCTTGGTCTTGCCCGCCTCCAGCCCTTCGCCGGTCCTGAAGCTGATCGTGATCGTCGGCCCGCGCTCCAGCACGGACTGGACGGCCAGTCCCACGCCGATCAACACCGCTATCAGTGGGATCAGCCAGATCAGCTGCAGCCGCCAGCGCGGCTGCGGTGCTACCACGGCCTCGGGGAGCGCGTCGGGTTCCGGTAGTTCGGGAGGGCTAGCCATGATGGTCCTGCGGTTCGTCCCAGATCAAGCGCGGGTCGAACGTCATGGCGGCGAACATGGTAAGCACGACCACCGCGCCGAATGCGAGCGCCGCCGGCCCCGCCTTGACTGTCGCCAGCGCGTCGAACTGCACCAGCGCCACCAGGATCGTGATCACGTAGATATCCAGCATCGACCACTTCCCGACAAACTCGACGATCCGGTAGATGCGCGCGCGCTGCGATGGCAGCCACCTTGAGCGGCGCTGTACCGAAATCACGAGATACAGCAGCGCGAGGATCTTCAGCATGGGCACGGCGATGCTGGCGACGAACACCACCACCGCCAGCGGCCACGAGCCCGAGGCCCAGAGGTATACCACCCCGCTGAGTATGGTGTCCCGCTGCGCGCCGAACAGGGAACTCGTATCCATCACCGGCAGGACATTAGCTGGGATATACATCACGATGGCAGCAATCAGCAGCGCCCAGGTGCGGGCAAGACTGCCGGGCTTGCGCAAATGCAGGCTCGCGCCGCAGCGCGGGCAGTGCGCATGTTCCGCTGAGGGTTTCAGGCGCGCCAGCAATCCGCAACTGTGACACAGCGCCAGCCCAAAACGCGCCGCCGAGACATGGGAGACAGGAGGCACATGACCGTTGGCGTTCATCGCGGCGCTCCCAGCCTTGCCCACACATCACGCGAATCGAAAGCGGCGCTTGCGGCCGCCAGCATCAGCATGAGTGCACCGAACGACCAGATCGCGATGCCTGGCACCACCCCGGCGATATGCGCCAGCTTGACCACCGCCACCAGCACACCGATGATCAGCACCTCCGTCATGCCCCAGGGCTTTGCCAGATACAGGAGCCGGAAGAGCAAGTCAGGCCGCCACGGAGATCGGCGTAGCCTGATCGGCAACAGCAGATAGCTCATCGCGGCCATCTGCAGCAATGGCGTCAGGATGGTCGTCACGAGCACCAGTGCCGCCATGGGCCACATCCCGTCCTGATACAGCACACGCACCGCGCCAAACAGCGTCGTATAGACGACGTGACCGCTGAGTGCCAGACCAATGATCGGAAACACGTTCGCGAGGATGAACAGGACCAGCGCCGCCAGCGTGCAGGCGAGCGCCCGGTCGATGCTCTGCGGGTGGTAACGATACAACTCTGCGCCGCAGCGCGGGCACCGCACAATACCGCCGCGCGGCATACGCGGCTCCCGCAACAGCAAGTCGCACTCGTGGCAGGCCGTCAGCGCGAACCGTGTCATGGCGAACTCTCCATGGTGGACTTCGCCGGGCCAGCCACGCCGGACATCCGGTCGGCCTCGACCACCCAGCCGCCGCCCATCGCCTTGTAGAGGTTGACGATGGCGGTAAACACCAGGCCCTGTGTCTGCGTATAGCCGAGCTCGGCGTTGAACAGGCTGCGCTCGGCATCCAGCACCTCGATATAGCTGGTGTAGCCCGCCTCGTAGCGCAGGCGCGCGAAGTGCGAATACGAACGCAGGGCATCGACCTGGCGCCCCTGTACGACGAGCTGCTCACGCGACTTCTGCGCCGTGATGAGCGCATCCTCGACTTCCTGGAAAGCAACCTGTATTGTCTTCTGGTATTGAACGAGGACCTGTTGTTGCTGCGCCTGCGCCTGCTGTACCTGGCCCCGGATGCTGCCCGCGGTAAAGATCGGCTGCGCCACGGAGCCGGCATAGCTCCAGATCCGCGCCGGCCCGGTAAACAACGTCGAGAACTCCCGGCTGGAAGTGCCGAACAGGCCGGTCAGAGAGATCGACGGAAAGTACAGCGCACGCGCGGCGCCGATCAGCGCATTGGCGGCCACCAGGTTCTGCTCCGCCTGGAGCAGGTCCGGACGGCGCTGCAACAGGCTGGACGGCAGCCCCGCCGGCACCACCGGCAGTTCCAGTTGACCCAGATCTCGGCCTCGGAGGATGGGCCCCGGGTTACGCCCAAGCAGCACCGACAAGGCGTTCTCCTGCCGCGCGATCTGCGCTTCTATCTGCGGAATGGTCGCCAGAGCGGCTTCATACTCGGACTGATTCTGTGTCACCTCCATCTGCGCCACGGTGCCGCCTTCATAGCGTTGCGTGAAGACCTTGAGCGAATCGGCGCGGCTCGCCGTCGTGGCCTTGGCGATCTCGAGCTGCCTATCGAGGTCCCGCAGATTGATGTATGCGGTGGCAACCGACGCCACCAAGGTCAGGATGGTTGCGCGCCGCCCTTCCTCGCTCGCAAGCAGGTTGGCCCGGGCAGCCTCGGTCTGGCGGCGCAGCTTGCCAAACACATCGATTTCCCAGGATGCCGACAACGCGGCGGTCAAGGTGCTGAACTCGGGCCCGATACCTGGCGGCACGGGCGTCGCTCCCGCCCGGCTGATGCGCTGGCGCTGGGCGTCAAACGACGCGCCAACCTGCGGAAACAGCTGCGCGCGGGTGGTCGCGAACTGGCCGATGAACTGGTCGACCCGTGCCGCGGCGATCTTCACATCCTTGTTCTCCGCGAGCGCGACCGCCACCAGTTCATTCAGCACCGGGTCGTGGAACTCCTCCCACCATAGCGTGTTCGCCACGTCCTTCGCCTCGCCGCTCTCAAAGCGGAACGCCTGCGGCGTGTCGATCGGAGGCCGTTGATAGTCCGGCCCCAGCGCGCAGGCGCAAACCACCAGGGTCGCGATCGCCAGGATGGAGTGGGCACGCATGTCAGCGATCCTCATGGCCGCCAGCCAGCGGGCCGGTTGCCACTGTCTCACCGGTCACCTCCGGTGCGCCAGCCGAACCGCCGCTGCCCGCCTTTTTGCTGCCGCGCCTATCCGTCATCGACTCGATGACGTGATAGAACATCGGAATGAAGAAGACCGCGATCACCGTGGCACCGAGCATGCCGCCGATCACACCGGTGCCGAGGGAGTGCCGGCTGTTCTGGGAGGCGCCCAGTGCGATCGCCAGCGGCACGCAGCCCAGGATGAAGGCAAGCGATGTCATGATGATCGGGCGCAGGCGCTCGCTGGCTGCCGTCATCGCCGCGTCGTACACAGACATGCCCCCTTCCCTGTTCAACACGGCGAACTCGAAGATCAGGATCGCGTTCTTCGCCGCCAGCGCCACCAGCATGGTCAACCCGATCTGGAAATAGATGTCGTTGGTCAGCCCACGCAGCAAAATCGCCACCAATGCGCCGAACAGCGCGAAGGGTACCGCCAGCAGCACCCCGAACGGCAGGCTCCACTTCTCGTATTGGGCAGCTAGGATCAGGAACACCATCACCAGGCCGAAGCCGAATACCAGGGCTGACGTGCTGCCGGACTGCTGCTCCTCGAACGCCTCACCGCTCCACGCCACGCCGAAATCGGACGACATCACTTGCGAGGCGACTTCCTGGAGCGCCGCGATCGCCTCACCGGAACTGCGGCCGGGCGCCGGGTTGGCTGTGATCTTGACTGCCGGGAAGTTGTTGAAGCGCGTCACCAGATCCGGCCCGGTCACATACCTGGATGTCACGACAGCCTTGAGCGGCACCATGTCGCCAGTCCTGCTGCGCACGAAAATCTGGGCCAGATCTTCCGGCGTCAAGCGGTAGCTCGGCTCCGCCTGCAGGATCACCTGCCACAGACGGCTCAGCTTGTTGAACTGCGACACATAGAGCGAACCGAAATTCGTCTGCATCGCGCTATAGACATCCTCGACCGGAACGCCCAGCGTTTCCGCCTTGTCGCGATCCACGTCGACCAGCAATTGCTGCGACGACGCGTTGAAGGTGGCGGTGGCACTGGCAATCTCGGGGCGTTGATTCGCCTTGGCGATAAAATCCCTGACCACCGCCGCGAGCTGGCTGTTGTTCGCATCGCCCTTGCTCTGTATCCACATCTCCATCCCGCCCGTGGTGCCGAGCCCCGGAATCGACGGCGGGTTCACCGGCAGGATCACGCCCTCGGGTACCTTCGACAGCGCCTGGTATGCCCCAACGATGACTGCCCTGGCGTTCTGGCTGCGAATATTCGCGGATTTGTAGCGCTCGTCGAAAGACTTCAGGCCGACGAAGAAGGCTGCCGCATTATTCTTGTTCTGGCTGTCGAGAAGGCTGTAGCCATCGACCACGGCGATACCGCTCACGGCCTCCTGCTTCATGAAATACTCGGCCGCGCGCCTGGATACGTTGCCGGTGCGATCAAGACTCGCCGCGTCCGGCATCATCACCACGCCGAGCAGATAGCCCTGGTCCTCCGGCGGCAGGAACCCGGTCGGGGTCGACTTCATCAGCATGACAGCGATCGCGGTCATGCCCGCAAACAGCAGCAAGGCGATGCCGGAGCGCTTGATCACCAACGCAACCGCGCGCGAGTAGCGGGCCGTCATCCGCGCAAACTTATCGTCGAACCATGTGAAGAAGCGCCCCTTCTTATGATGCCCCCCTTTCAGCACCACGCCCGCCAGCGCCGGAGAGAGCGTCAGCGCAACCACGCCGGAGATCGCCACGGATATTGCGATGGTGATTGCAAACTGCTTGTAGAGCTGCCCGGTGATGCCGCCCAGGAACGCCACCGGAACAAAGACCGCGCTCATCACCAGCACGATTGCCACCACGGGCCCCGCCACTTCGTCCATCGCGCGCTTGGCGGCCTCTTTCGGGCTCAGGTGATGCACCACCATGTTGCGCTCGACGTTTTCGATCACCACGATCGCGTCATCGACCACGATGCCGATCGCCAGTATCATGCCGAACATCGTCAGCATATTGATCGAGAACCCCAGCACGCTCATGCCGCTGAACGTGCCGACGATCGACACCGGGACCGCGAGCACCGGAATCAAGGTGGCCCGCAGGCTCTGCAGGAAGATGTACACGACCGCCACGACCAGCACCAGCGCTTCGACGAAGGTTTTCACCACGTCCTTGATCGATGCACGGGTAAACTCGGTCGTGTCCATGACGACCTTGTATTCGATGCCTTCGGGAAAGGAGCTCTTCATCCGGGCCAGCGTCTCGGTCACCTGCTTGGAGACATCCAGCGCATTGGCGCCAGGCTGCTGCCATACCGCCAGCAGCGTAGCGGGCTTGCCCTGGTAACTGCTGCGGATCGAGTAGTCTTTTTGCCCCAGCTCGGCCCTGCCCACGTCCCTGAGCCGGACGATCGCGGCACCGCCACTGGCGGCACGTATGATGATGTTCTCGAACTCTTGCGGCTCGGTCAGCCTTCCCGAAGTCGTGACGGCGAACGATTGCTCGACCGGCGTGCCAGTCGGCGACTGGCCGATACGGCCCACCGCGAACTGCTGGTTCTGGTTGGCGACCGCCCGCTGTACATCCGAGGCCGTCACCTTCAGCTGCGCCATGCGGTCCGGCTTGAGCCAGATCCTCATCGCGTAGTCGGGAGTGCCGAACACGCTGGTCTGGTTGGCGCCCGGGATGCGCTTCAGCGCGTCGAGCACATAGATATTTGCGTAGTTGGCGATGTAGGTGGGCTCGTAGCGATTGGTCGACGAGTAGATCGCTATGACCATCATGAATGCCGACGACTTCTTCTGCACACTGATGCCCTGGGCCTGCACCGACTGCGGCAATTGTGGCAACGCGAGATTCACCCTGTTCTGCACGTCCACCTGCGCAAGCTCGGGATTGGTTCCGATCTCGTAGAACACGCTCAGCGAATAGCTCCCGGTGGAGGAGCTCGACGAGTTCATGTAGATCATGTTGTCGGAGCCATTGACCTGCTGCTCGATCGGCGCTGCCACATTGTCCGCCACGACATCGGCATTCGCGCCAGGATAATTTGCCGCCACGGTAATCTGTGGCGGCGTAACGTCAGGGTACTGCGCGATCGGCAGGGCGAGCATCGCCACGGCGCCCGCCAGGGTGATGACGATCGAGATGACGGATGCAAAGATCGGCCGCTCGATGCAGAAGTGGGAAATGTTCATGGGACTTGGCCGGTTACGGCTTCTGGGCCGGGTCTGGCTTGGCAGACCCCGCCACCTGATTCTCGGCCGGCACCGCGCCCGCTGCCTTCCGGGCTGGCTGCGTGCTACCGCCGGTTGAGGCCGCAGGTGCCCCGGTGATCTTGAGTGGCGCGCCAGCGGCGACACGGATCGCGCCGTCTACCACAATGCGCTCGCCGGCGCGCAAGCCTTGCTCGATGAACCAGTCGGCACCGTGCCATTCGCCTACATCCACCACCCGCTGCCTGGCCTGCTTGCCATCCGCGTCGATCACCCAGACGAAATGGCTCTTGGCACCCTGCAGCACTGCGCGCTGCGGCACCAGGATCGCATTGGGCTTGCTCGCCCCTAGCACCCGTGCCCGCACGAACTGCCCGGGACGCAGCGTTCCTTGCGCGTTAGGCAGCACCGAGCGCACCAGAAAGGTGCCGGTTTCCTTGCTGTAAGACGGGTCGGCAAAGTTGATGTGGCCCCGGGTCGGCAATATCGAACCGTCGGCGAGAATGATCTCCACCTCGAAATCGTTGCTCGCGGGAAACTGCAGCAGTCCCTTGGCGATCTGATCGCGGTAGCGCAGTACCTCGTTCTCGGAAATGCTGAAGTTGACCCACATCGGGTCAAGCTGGGACACGTAGGTCAGCAGGCCGGACTCTCCTGGCGTGACGTAGCTGCCGTCCTGCTTGCGCGCATAGCTTGACACGCCGCTGAGGGGGGTGGCGATGGTGGTGTAACTCAGGTTGAGTTGCGCAGTCTGGACCTGCCCTTGCGCCGCGATCACCGCGGCCTGCGCCTCGCGCTCGCTGCCGATCGCATCGTCGAGGTCCTTCAGGCTGACTGCGTGTTGCTCGGCCAGCGGCTTGACCCGCGCCAGGTTGGCCCTGGTCACGGTCAGCCGCGCCTGCTGTTGCGCGAGCTGCCCCTTTGCGGTCTGGAGGGCGGCTTCGAATGGCTTGCGATCCATCTGGAACATGGTCTGGCCAGCCCGCACCAGCTGGCCTTCGGTGTAGAGCCGTTTCTCGAGAAACCCCTCCACCCGCGCCCGAATCTCGACTTCGCGCGAGCTCTGGGTCTGCGCGACAAACTCGAACGAAATCGGCGTATCGTGCGCGCTCACCGTCATCACGGTGACTTCCGGCGGCTCCCGCGGCGGCAGGCCGGCCGGCTTGCCGCATCCGGCGAGCGTGACAACCACTGCGGCAGCAAGCGCCCACCGGGCACCGGCAAGGCATGCCTGCCCATGCCCACCGAGCGAGGAACCCGTCCTGGTCTGGAACGATGGATTCACCATGGGAGTCTCCGCGGGACCGCTGTTCGAACCCACATCGGCATGCAGGCGTCGGCCTGCCCTGCCTTACGTCAGGCGGGCGGAACGGGAGCCATGCCGGCGGCCGGACGTCCATTCCTGGCAGTTCATGCCAAGCGACCGCCGCCACGCTCCGATCCGCGACGGAGGGTCTCGCCGGCTGGCACCCGGGCAGATCGCGCCCACGGCAAGACCGGGCAGAGACTACCCTCACGCCTGATGCGCAAGCCTGTCGAGCATCATCGATGTCTTAGCGATTCAGCCTCGTGATTTTCTGGCCTTGCAAGCCCAACCCGGCCATCAAGCCTTTTTGGTCAAAGATGAACGCATAGATGTCGGATTGCAGCGTCGTCGTGGTCATCGATTTGGCCGTACCCGCATCCATGACGACAACGCTCGGACCGACACCTACCGACCATCCGTCACTCTTGTACAGGTAGGCCAGCGCCGATTCGCTCATGAAAAACAGCGATTCCCCGAACGACTGCGCACCGGCCTGCAGACCATAGGAAAGCGCGGTGGCGTTGTAATAGCCGAGCGTCTTCCCGTCGCGGCTGAGCAACACGCCGTTTCCGCCTTGCGCACCCACGATGAGGCCCGCCTTGAAGATGTCCGGGAAGACCAGGATGGCAACAGCCTTCTCGTTGATTTCAGTGGCCTTCGGGTTGGTCGAAAGCAGTTGCTGTAGCGCCGCGCGCGCGTCCTTGTCCAGCTTGCTGTTCTCGCTTGACGACGCGGCGCTCGTGCTGGATGCGGACCCGGACATGGTGTTGTCGGAGGTCGAGCATGCTGCCGCGACGAGCAAGATGGGGATGAATAGCATGCTACGGACGTACTTGATCATGATGCGCGCTCCTTTTGTCGAGTACCAACGCATGAGTGAACTGCAAGCCTGTATCGAATCCGCTTGCCGTGAATTCAATATTGGCTTTGGCTTGCGCTTAAGGCAATTGGCCTTTGGTCCCATAGCGGTCCCATCGCCTCTCCCCGGTCAGGGCGGCGGGCCCAAGCCAAGGGCGCTGCGTACGGTCCTGACGAAGAGTTCGTCGTTGAAGGGCTTGCGCAGGTAAGCCGCAGCGCCAGCCGCCAGCGCCTGTTCGCGCACGGCAATGTCGTCGTACGCGGTGATGAAGATCACCGGCATGCCGCTGCCCGCCAGGCGCTGCTGCACTTCGAGCCCGTTCAGGCCCGGCATCTGGATATCGAGAATCACGCAGTCCGGGCGATACGAGGGCAGTGAGGAAACGAGTTCGAGGAACGCCTCACCACTGGCAAACGCGTCGGCCTGCATGCCGATGGAGCGCAATAGTCGTTTGATGGCCCGGCCCACCGATTCATCGTCATCGACGATAGCGACGAATGGCTTGACTTTGCTCATTGTGCATGATCCCGCTGATAGCGATTCTCCCGAAGGAATGCCCTACCAACTGAAGAGTAAGGGAGCCTGGGAAATGCGGCTATTGGACCTTGGTCCAAGCGGGCGACCTGCCATGCCTCAGCGCCGCGGGGCTTTGAGGTCAGAACCGGCCAGGCGGGCCTTGTCGGCGATCCGGACTAGTTCGGCGAGTGAATGTGCTTCCATCTTTTCCATCACTCGCGCCCGGTGCACCTTGACGGTCTTCTCGACGGTGCCAAGCTCGCAGGCAATCTGCTTGTTCAGCAAACCTGTCACGACCAGCGCCATGACGTCCCGCTCCCGGGGCGTGAGCCGCCCCAGGCGACTGCGGATGGACTCGACCTCCTGCCGGCTCTCCCTTGCCTCGATCGCGCGGTCAAGCGCCTGTGCGATCGCGCGCAGCAGGTCACGGCCCTCCACCGGCTTTGGCAGGAAGTCGGATGCGCCGGCCCTCAGCGCGCTCACGGTCATCGGGATATCGCCATACCCACTGATAAAGATGATCGGAAGCGCCGGACTCGCCGCATTAAGCTCGCGCTGCAGCTCGAGCCCGCTGAGATCGGGCAGTCGCATGTCCAGCACCAGGCAGGCGTGCTGGTCCGTGGCGCCATCACGTTGAAGAAATGCGCGTGCGGAATCGTATGCCTGTACCTGGTACCCCGCGGACTGGATCAAGCGCGTGAGCGCGCGCCGCACCGAATCGTCGTCGTCCACCAGATAGATGACAGGACAGGGGCCGCTCATGGCGCTTCGCCAGCATGGCTTGCCACGGGCCTGACCAACGTCGGCAAGATGAAGGAAAACGTCGCCCCCTGCCCGGCATTGTTCTCGGCCCAGATACGCCCCCCATGCATCTCGACGATCGATCTGCTGATCGAGAGCCCGAGGCCAAGGCCGTCTTTCTTCGAAGTCATGAAAGCCTTGAATATCTCGCCGAACTTGTCGTCACTCAGTCCGCATCCGTTGTCACGCACATTCACGCGCACCATGCCAGGGCTGTCCTTCTCTACGCAGATGGCGACCTTGCGATCATGCAACAGGCAGTTCTCCATCGCGTCGAACGCATTCAGTAGCAGATTGAGCAACACCTGTTGCAACTGGACCCGGTCGCCGGGCACCATCGGCAGGCCGGCTTCAACGCGCAGTGCCACGTCGATGCCGCGCACGATGGCATCGCTATGCAGTAGCTGCACCGCGTCACGCACGACGCTGCCAAGTTCCAGCGGCACGATCTCGAGCTCGCTCTTCTTGACCAGTGCACGAATGCGGCGAATCACTTCGCTCGCCCGCTTGTCGTCCTGAACGATATCCTTCAGTATCTCGCGCACCTCGTTGAGATCGATCGGATCCGCGGCCATGAACCGCTGGGCGGCCTGCACGTTGCTCAGGATCGCCGTGAGCGGCTGGTTCAATTCGTGCGCGAGCGATGCCGTGAGTTCCCCCAGGGTGGATATGCGGGTCAGGTGCACAAGCTCCTGCTGCTTGCGATGTTGCTCCTGTCGCTGGCTCGAATCGACGACGGCGAGCACCGCATAGGCATTCCTGAAGCCAAGACGATTGAACCGGATCTCGGCGATGAACTCTGTACCGTCCTTGCGGCGCGCGCATAGTTTGAGTTCCCGTCTGGCGCCCCTCCCGGTTTCATACCCGAGATCGACCATGTTCGCGTTACCATGCGACACATCATGGTCCTTGATTGGAAAGCGCGGAATCAGCATGCAGGCGGCCATTCCCGGCAACTCTTCGCGACGATAGCCAAAAAGCTTGCCCACCTCCTCGTTTGCCAGCGAGACATTGCCATCATGATTCAGCACAAGGATCGCTATAGGCAGGAATTCCAATGCGCTGCAGAACTCGCCTTCGGTCTGGCTCAGGCGCTTGCCGTCGACATCCAGGGAGGGTGCGCGAGGCGGCTGGCGCAGCCGCTCGAACCACTGGACGGCCTTGCCGCCATGGACACTGGGGGTCTCGTTGCCGATCGGTGTCTGGCGTGGTGTCGCACGGCGCATTGCCGTGCCCCGCGTGGCAGCGCGCCACACGGCGAAGCGTTTGCGTAGCACAGCCTCCGCGTCTCTGAGCAGGCCCGGGAATAGGTAGCGCGCGGTGAGGGTGATGGACGCCACGAGCAAACCAGTGGCACGCCAGATGATACTCATCGGCGCTGCTCCTCCATAGCCTGCGTCGGGAAGCCCAAGTTGCGGGGCGCAAGCATCACGTTGCAGCGAACCATCACCTGCCCTTCCCGCGGCACGTGCCCCCGCCGTTGCAATCGATGCTCTGACCGAGGCGAAAGTCCTCCGGGTGGCACTTCGCAAGTGCTGGCTTGCTCTCTCCGGGTGACGGTAAAGCGCCCCGGCACATCAAACGCATCGGAGTACGAATCCGGGTCGGACGACGATCCGAAGCAAATCTGTGATTGGAACCTGATGCTGGCCGGACGTTGAGCTTCCGCCGAGCCGGCAGCTATCTGCTGCACAATGCGTAAATGCATCGTAGACGCTGGCAGGCAGCATGTAAATGTGCAAAGGCAGCGATAGCGGCGCGGTCTGAGAGAGACCCGGTGAGCACATCCAATGAAGGAATCGAGGCGCGCGCCTTCGCTCGGTTGTGTGCGTGGTTAGATCACGACTCCCCCGTTGGGGCTGATCACTTGGCCTACCAGGTAATGATCGCCGGCCAGGTAGGTTACGGTCGATGCGTATTCCTGCATCGTGCCCAGGCGTCCAGCCGGGACGACCTGCCAGAACTGGTTGCGCTTTTCCTCACCCGCGGTCTCGAAATATCCCGTAAATTCTGGAGTTGCCACACCACCTGGAGCCATGGCATTGACAAAGACATTGGCGCCGGCTACTTCGGCAGCAACCGACTTGGTGAAGGCGACTACCGCGCCTTTGGACGCGCAGTAGTTCGGGCTGTGCGCGCTCATCGCCGAGATAGCGGCAATCGATGCGATGTTGATGATCTTGCCGTCGCGCTGGGGTTCCATCAGCCTGAGCGCTCCGCGAGTGCAATAGAACAAGCCGTGCACATTGACGTCCCAGTAACGATGCCAATCTTCGTCGCTCATCTGGCTGGTAAAGCCCAGCGACTGACGCGGCACCGGGGAGGTGATATAGGCGTAGTGCTTGTTGCGGCGCTCGGTGTCGATCGGCCGGTTCGGCACGAGCGCAGCGTTATTGACCAGGATGTGCAACGTGCCGAAGCGTTCGACGGTAGCGGCGAACATGTTGTCGACTTCATTGCTCGAAGACACGTCGCAGCGCAGCGCCAGGCACTGTGCGCCGGCCGCTTCCACCGCCACGCGCGTTTGCTCGAGAGCACGCATATCGATGTCACAGATCACGACGTGCGCACCCGCCATGGCGAGGTCGATCGCAATAGCGCCACCCACGCCGCGACCGGCGCCAGTGACCAGGGCGACTCGTCCCTCCAGATTTTTCCTTTGATTCTGCGTCATGATTCCTTACCTTGTCGTTTGCAGGGGTTGCATGTCGATGGCCGGCGGCTGGCACGAGGCGCGCGCGGCCAGCGCGAAGAACATTGCCGAAGCGATAGCCAGCACATCCGTGGTCAGCAGTACGCGTGTCAGAGGCACAGTGGTGCCATTTGCGATGAGATAGTCTGTCGCTGCGCCCACGGCCACGGTGCCAATGGCGATCGCGAAGACGTTGATGCACAGCATCGTGAAGCCGGAGATCGTCGAGCGCATTTTCTGCGGCGCCATGTTCGTGATAGCCGCATTTGCCGGCCCGTAAAGTGCCAGCGGCAGGAAGAAGCCCACGCACATGCCGATGTAGAACAGTGCAGAGCCGGCATGGGCGAAACGATAGGCGATGATGAACGGTGCGCAGATGGCGACGAGCAGCGTCATGAACGTGGCATGTCCGCCAGGTAGCATGCGCGCCATGCGGTCGCTGAGGACGCCACCCACCACCGATCCGAGCGTGCCGAACAGCAGTTGCAGCACGCCGATGCGAGTGGCGATGCCGGCGGCATCCACGCCGCGCTCATTCACCATCCACAGTTGCGTAAAAGAGAGGCTGGCGAAAGCGATGTGCGTCAGCACGAAGCCAGCAATGGTGAAGCGAAGCGCACGATGCCCCCTGATCAGTCGAAGTACTGCGAGCCCTTGTTGCAGGGCGGGCGCGCCCTGTTCCTGCGGCGCGAGCTGGCCGCGATCTTCCTTCAGCAACGCCAGCGGTACGGCGATGGCGACGCCGATCACGCCCAAGGCATAGAAGGTCGTGCGCCAGCCGTGCCCGGCACCAATGGTGCCGGCCAGCAAGAAGCTGCAGCCGATGCCCAGGGGGATGCCCATGAAGAACAAGCCCATCGCCGTGCCGCGCCGCTTCTCGGAGAACAGCTCGGCCAGCAAGCCCACCGCGGCCGGCACCAGAGCCGCCTCGCCGCTGGCGACAAAGAAGCGCGCGATTGCCATTTGCTCGAAGGTCTGTGCATGGCCAGAAGCCCAGGTGCATGCGCTCCAGATCAGCACGCCGGCCGCGATGATCCGCGTTCGGCTGAAGCGATCCGCGAGCATACCCATCAACATCGCCATGACGCCGAAGCTCAGCACCCAGACCGCGCCGACCAGGAATCCATATTGCGCATTGTTGATCGCCAGATCCTTGATGATTTGCGGCGAGAATCCCAGCAGCATGTTGCGATCGATGTGCGCAAGCAGGTGGATCGTCAACAACGCTGCCAGAACGGCAGAGGGGCTTTTTTTCCAGAACATCAGATGTCTCCAGACCGCAGGATCATTTGTCGCGGGCCGGACGGAATACGGTACGCTGCCGCAGTCCGTCCGGAACTTCCCGGCTTACGCTACCTTGCGCACAGGGACGCCGCGTTGCGCCGGCGCACGGTTGGGCACCATGCCCAAGGCTTTCAGCGTCTCCTCGGTGGATTTCCAGTGGGTGCCGATCTGGTAGATGCGACGCGCATCCTCGCCGGTGGCGATGTCGCGGTTGAGCTCACGCGCAATGCGCACCATCTTCTCGATCTGCTGCACTGAGGTCGCGCGTTTGCCGTCCGGGCCGAATAGCGTGTCCTCGATGCCGACGCGCACATGCAGGCCCAACGCGATGGCCATGGTGTTCATTGGCACCACGTTGCGATTCAGGGTTTCCAGCGTTAGCACGGCACCATCTGGCGTGCGTCGGGCGAACTCGATCATGTCGGCCGGGTGCAGGCCGGCTGCGCCGCCGCCGATTGCCACATAGTTCAAATTCAGCGGTCCGGTGTAAACGCCCTTGCGGATCAGGCGCTCGACCGTCTCCAGTTGCGGCAGGTTTCCGAACATGAATTGCGGCTGGATGCCGTTGGCCACCAGGCGCTTGATGTGCTCGACGTGCCACGACGGATTGGACGGCACGATCATGTCGCGGTAGGCTGCCTGGAGCGCCGGGCTGGTGAGCGAGGTGCCGGCGATGTCGGCCTCGGTCATCAACTCCATCACATTCATCTGGCTGGTGTTGATCGCGACCGTCACCTGGTCTGGACGGGGATCCAGTTCAGCCAACATGTGACGCGTGTCGTCATTCATCCACTTGGCCGCCTGGCCCTCGTTCTCGGGCGCGAAGGAAATCGAGCCACCGACCTGCAGCACCATCTTGGGCACGGCTTCACGCAGGCGGGCGAGCATCTCATTGAAATTGGACAGGCGCTTGCTGCCCTTGCCGTCAGCCTCGCGCACATGCACGTGGAGCACCGTAGCGCCGGCGTTGTAGCAGTCGACCGCCTTCTGGATCTGCTCGTCCATCGTGACCGGAATATCGTCCGAGTCGCTGGGAATCCATTGCGGCCCATAGGGCGCAACCTGAATCACGAGTTTTTCCTGGTTTTCGGGCAGCAGGGAGTCGTCTAGGAAATGCATGGCTTGTCGTCCTCGATGAAGTTCGTGGGTGAAGGGATTAGGGATTGGAGATTGGGGATTGGTACTCAGGCGGCAGCCCGGGTGCTGGTCGTCCTGGCCTGCTCGATGGCTGCCAGTTCCTCCAGAAGAATCGGTGCACCCAGGCTGCTGGTATGGATGCCAAGCACACTTACCGCCTGCAGCACGGCAGCAATCTCTGCCCTGGTGGCGCCCAGGTCGAGGGCCTTGCGGATGTGACGGCGCGTGCCCGGTGCATACATATGGGTGCAGGACGCGTCCACCGCGATGGCGATGAATTCGAGCACCTTCGGCTCCAGCACGCCCGACATCACCGTGTGCGCGCCCATTGCCATGAATTTCTCTGTCCAGGCGGGATCCAGTTCCGCAATGGGATCCCAGGCCGGATTCCAGTGACCGGTCGCGCGCAGTTGATCGCAGACCGGGGTAGCGGTGCCGCTCGTCTTATCGCTCATTACTCGTCTCCTTGGCTGTCTCGAATTGCGCGCCGCCTATGCGCGCCTCGTGTATCTGGAGGCAAGTATCGGATACGGGAGGATTGCCAATTTGACATTCCGGGAGTTTGAGTTTACATATTGGGTAGTCCGGGAAAACCTTATGGCCTACTTAGTTCGCAGTGCCGCCCTGACCGACTACGTCAAGGTGGCGCGATCCTTTGGTATTGATCCTTATCGGCACTTGCGTGATGCCGGAATTGACCGGTCTGCGTTATTGGCCCCGGACACCATGATTCCAGCCGAGGCGGTGGGGCGCCTGCTGGAGACGTCGGCCGAGGCCGCGGGCATCCAGGATCTTGGCCTGCGCATGGCGGAGACCCGCCAACTCTCCAACCTTGGGCCGCTGGGTTTTGTGATGCAGGAGCAGCCCACGCTTCGCAAGGCGCTCGACTCGGCGTCGCACTATCTGCGGCTGCAGAACGAAGCGCTCCACATGCGCATCGAGGAAACGGAGGGCATTGTCATCATCCGGGAGGACATGCTTGGCGGCTACGCCGGCTCCATGCGGCAGGCGATGCAATTGGTGCTGGGCGTCGTGCACAGGACGCTGAGCACGCTTCTTGGCGCCACGTGGAGGCCTCGTACCATCTGCTTCACACATGCTGCTCCCGCCAGCCTCGCCATGTACGCGCGGGTGTTTGGGGCCCCAGTTCTGTTCAAGCAGGATTTTGATGGTCTCGTGTGCCAGGTGTCCGATCTTGAAGTCGCGATCCCGGCCTACGATCCGGTCATGGCGCTGCAGGTGCGCCGGTACCTGGATGCGATGCTGGCTCAGTCCAATGCGACGATGTCCGACAAGGTAAGGAAGCTCGTCATCACCCTGCTTCCATCGGGCACCTGCTCCGTGGGTCGCGTCGCGCAGCATCTGGGGGTCGATCGCAGGACCGTATATAGTCGCCTCGCGCATCACGGCGAAAGCTATCTGTCGATTGTCGACGGTGTGCGGGAGGACTTGGTGAAGCGGTATATCGATAGCGACGATCGGCCGCTGTCGGAAGTCGCGACGCTGGTGGGATTTTCATCATTGAGCGCATTTTCCCGCTGGTTTGGGGGCCGTTTCGGGTGTAGCGTTTCGAAGTGGCGGAGCACAAGGGGTAATGCGGTGGCACCCCAAGATTCAGGCGCAAATGCGGCATATGGCCAGGGAAGCGCTGCGGCAGCCGGGGACTATGGCGGCGTGCTTAGCGTCCTGACCCCCTCCGATCTTCCTGCCGATCCCGACGCGGTACGCGCCATCGCGCTGGAGCAGAACCGGCTGGCGCGCGCACTGTGGGAGCAGATCGAGAGCTTGAAGCACCAGGTCGCGCAGCTTGACCGTGCGCAGTCTGGCGCCAATTCCGAGCGCCTGCCGGGGCAGGCCGAACTCCTTGCAGCGCCGCGGGACCTGCCGCCGCCACCGGTGGCACCCAAGGTCAAGAGGGCAAGTCACAGCCGCAAGATCCAACGATCCTGATCGCAATCAGGGAGGCCCTAAAAAGAAGCTCGCGATCGATGACCAGAATCGAAATAATCCCGCCGAGGCACACTCGCCGCAGGTATTGTCCGAAGGTCATGTCGATCGTGTCGCCGACGAGGAAAGGCGGTAGCCACAAATCCAGGACGGACTGACACACGGCCGGGCAGCAAAGGGGGGCGCGGCTGAACTTTGGTCCACTATCGGCCCGGCGTTTACGGTCCAGCCTGAAGCAATCTGCTCCCTTGAATCCCGCCCATGAATGCTGAAGCGGTTTCGGCCGTTATCCCAGCGGGGCAACAGGTCAGTTCCAGATGGGATTCTCCTTCTGCATCTGTTCCTTGGTCTTCGCCTGCCAGTACGCACCGATTTGACGTTCTGTTACGTAACCCCGCTTCCTGGCATCGATCTTGTCAAAGCGCTTGTACACCTCCGGCATACCCGCCTTGGCTTCTTCGCGGGTCAGTTTCCCGTCATGGTCGACGTCCGCCGCCTTGAAACGCTCGGCAATCAGGGCCTTAGCTTCAGCGGCGGTCGACGGCATTTTCGGAATCTGGGTTGATTCTGGTCCTTGTTGGCCTTTCGATTCCTGCATCTGCTGCGCGCTCGCACCGGTAAAAGCGAGCGCCATCGCAGCTAAACCAACAGCAGACAATTTACGCACGGTCATTTCCGTCTCCTCGAGCATTCGTGGTTCCACATTGTCTTCTTGCGAAAAATTCTTCGCCAAATAAAATTCCCTGCAAGCCAATGCCCACAGGGGATTTTAGGCAGTCAAGCCCCGCTTACCAACACCTTTGTGTAACGGGAAGGGCATTGCCACAAGGTATGCTTGTTGTGCACTGCAACCGCAGATGGTCTCCGTTGGCCCCGTGCGGACATCCGCATCAATAGCAACAACGGAAGGAGAATGCAGAGATGATGCTTACATCCAGCAAATTGCCTGCATGGACGATCGTTGCGCCGTGTGTCGCATTGGTCACGCTGGCTGCCGGCGCATTGCTGTCCGGCCAAGGCTGGCTGATCGCGCTGATGGGCATCGCACTAGCCGGCTCGGTCTTTGCGAGCGTTCATCACGCCGAAGTCGTTGCCCACAAGGTCGGCGAGCCGTTCGGTACGTTGGTGTTGGCCCTTGCCATCACGGTCATCGAAGTGGCGCTGATCGTCTCGGTCATGCTCTCGTCCGGCCCGGAAAATGCCGGCCTTGCGCGCGACACCGTGTTTGCGGCCGTGATGATCATCTGCAACGGCATCGTCGGGCTGTGCCTGTTCGTAGGCGGCCTGCATCATCGCGAACAGGCCTTCCAGGCGCCGGGCGCCAACGCGGCCATGGCCGTGCTGGCCGCGCTGCTGGTGCTGACAATGGTGTTGCCGAGCTACACGAGCTCCACGCCAGGGCCGATGCTGACGCCCGCGCAACTGGGCTTTTCAGGCGTGATGTCGCTGGTGCTGTACGGATGCTTCGTCTTCGTGCAGACGGTACGCCACCGCGACTACTTCCTGGTGGAAGGAAGCTCGGATGAAAACGACCACCTCCCGCCGCCGCCTGCGCGCGTGGCGCTGGCAAGTGGCGTGCTGCTGATTGTCTGTCTGGTGGTAGTTGTGGGGCTCGCCAAGTTGCTGTCACCTTCGGTGGAGAACGCCATACTTTCCGCAGGCGCTCCGGCGGCCGTGGTTGGTATCGTGATTGCCGCGCTCGTGCTGCTGCCCGAATGCCTGGCGGCATTGCGCGCGGCGCGCGGCGATCGCATCCAGACAAGCCTGAACCTGGCACTGGGCTCAGCACTAGCCAGTATCGGCCTGACGATTCCGACGGTCGCCGCTGTCTTCATCTGGACCGGCCAGCCGCTTGCACTGGGGCTCGGTGGCAAGGATATGGTACTGCTATTTCTGACGCTGATCGTGCTGACGCTGACCCTCGGCATGGGCCGTTCTACCATCCTGCAAGGCGTGGTTCACCTCGTGATCTTTGCCGCCTACTTGTTCATGTCAGTTATTCCATGAGGGCAAACTCGGCGCACCGCTTCCACGATTCCAAGGACTGCGGTGGACGCCTTTGCGACACCCTCTGAAGGGCGAGGTTTGCCGCGCAAGCCGATCAATACCACCCAGTTTGAGTCGCGCCACCTCCAGCATGACTGCACGCCCTCTGGTCCGCGTGACGTCTGCAGCGACGGCCGCCACATCCACACCCTCACCGGCCAGGAGGGACTTTGCCGTGCGCAGGCCTTCTTCCTGGCGCGCGGCAAGCAGTACGCGCGCGCCCAACTTCCCCAACGCCCTTGCGAGAGCCAATCCGATACCACTAGAGCCGCCGGTGATCAGCACGCGTTTGTTCGCGATGTCCATTTGCTTTCCTGTTCGTTGTCCGCGTTACAGCACGACCCGGCCACCTGGAGTCCTACAACAGGAAGTTTTGCCGACGGATGCTGCTTTGTGGGGTGACAGTAACGGAACCGCGGTGAATGCAGAAGCCGGGTCGTGGGCATATAAGTCATGCCCACCTGGAATGGGCTCAGCGCATAGCGGCGCTAAAACCACGCCGTACAGCGCGCGAAGAGTCAACCAGCGAAGAGCTGATGCAAGGACTGGACCGCCGCGGCGCCTTCCCCTACGGCGGCGGCGACCCGCTTGACGGAGCCGCTTCTTACGTCGCCAACAGCAAACACACCGGGCAGACTGGTTTCCATTGGCAGCGGTGAGCGCTCGTGCGCCCAACGCACCTGTGGTACTTGCGCCCCGGTAAGGACAAAAAGCTTGTCATCAAGGGCGACACAGCCGTCAAGCCATTCAGTACACGGCTCAGCCCCGAGAAAAAGGAAAACGTGGCCTATTTCGTAGGTGCGAAGTTGGTCGTTGCCGTGCCGACACTGGACCGCTTCCAGCTTCCCTTGACCGATCAACTCGCGGATCTCGGTTTCAACATGAAGAGTGATATTTGGCGCGGCATTGATGCGCTGAATCAAATAGTGAGACATACTCGCCGCGAGTCCCGCAGAACGAACCAGGATATGCACATGCCGTGCGTGCTCGGAGAGAAAGACAGCGGCCTGGCCTGCGGAATTCCCTCCTCCGACAACAATGACTTCCTCGCCCGCGCAATAGGTAGCCTCCATAAATGAGGCGTTGTAATAGACGCCCCTGCCTTCGTAGTCTGCGAGGTTGATTAGTTCCGGCTTCCTGTAGTGTGCGCCCGTTGCGATTACCACTGCACGTGCCGTCACACGTTCTCCATTGTCGACTTCGAGGACAAACTCGCTCCCGCCCCGTCGGAGCGCAGTCACTGCCACCGGCACCGCGACTTCCACGCCGAACTTTCTTGATTGCGCCAGCCCCCGACCCGCAAGAGCGCGCCCCGAGATGCCCGTTGGAAAGCCAAAGTAATTCTCGATCTTCGAACTTGTTCCCGCTTGTCCCCCCGGAGCGGTGGAATCAAATACAACTGACTGAAGTCCCTCAGAGGCCCCATAAACTGCTGCCGCGAGACCTGCGGGCCCGGCTCCGACGACCGCGAGATCAAAGCGTCTGCCGCTTAGAGACTCCGGGCTCATCCCGATCGCGTCAGCAAGGGCTCGGTTTGTCGGGTGGCACATGACCTCGGCCTTCGGGGTGACGACCGCCGGCAAATCTTCTGGCGTGATACGGAACCGCTCCATTAGCGTTCGCGCCTCGACTTGCTTGTCGGCGTCCAGGTACAGCGCTGGATAGCTGTTGCGAGAGAGAAACTCTCTGAGCCGCAACGCGCCTGCGGAATGCCGCGAGGCGATGACGATCACGCCCCCAGACGCCTCATCTTCGATGAACGATACCCGACGAAGAATGAACGCCCGCATGATGATTTCGCTAAGGTCGGCCTCTGAGATCACAAGCTCGCGCATACCCTCCGGCTCTATTACCAGCAGTTCCGAATCTGTTTCTACACGAACGGTAGCTACGGCTCCGCGCCCAACTAGAGAGCCGATATCTCCGGTGAACATGCCCGGGCCGCGTGTCCCCAAACTGCGTGATTCGAGGGCGTTGCAACGCTCAACTTCAAGGGAACCGGTCACGACGACATACGTGGATATATTCCTATCGCCCTGGTGAAAAAGGACCTGCCCCGCGGGAAATCTGCGCACAGTGCCGTACCGATGCATCCGGTCGATCTGCGTCGGCGTCAGGACCGGAAATCTCTGGTTTCTCCTATCGTCCCCAGAACGGACGTTTTCTGTTGAGGCGTCCATGACGTCACTCCATCCAAGATACTTGCGCAAGGCTGTACCGCTTTACACTGTAGCAAGGCGGGGGTGTCGCGACTATATTCGCCGTGCCTTAATCTCTGTATCGCGGGCGCCACATACAAAGGGGTCGATATTCCACTGGGGAATGACTGTTATTCAGTCCGCCGGTCTTGTTGACCGAAGCACGTGCGCGGAAGATTCGTGGGCCAGTTCCAAGTTGAAGAAGGACTCCCATGAAGACACGTACTTTCCTAATCACAGGCGCCAGCAAAGGGATCGGCCGCTCTTTGGCCGATCGTCTTGCTCGCCGAGGCCACCAGGTAGTTGGCCTGGCTCGGAGCTCGGATGCATCGTTTCCCGGCAACTTGGTTTCCGTCGACTTGTCGGACTTGCAACAGACCGAGGCTGCGCTCAGCGAGCTTAGAGGTACTTTCAAATTCGACGGGCTTGTGAACAACGTGGGACTGGTCAAACCACAGCGAATCGGCGAGGTGCAAATAGAAGACCTCGACGCCGTCCTTGGCGCCAACCTCCATCCAGCGGTTCAGGCCATGCAGGCTCTTTTGCCGGGCATGCGTGAGACAGGCTGGGGGCGTGTCGTCAACATTTCGAGCCTGACGGTCTTGGGCGCGTTCGAACGGACAGCATACGCCGCAGCAAAAGCGGCCCTAATAAGCTTCTCGAGGTCTTGGGCACTAGAACTCGCAACCACAGGGATTACTGTTAACACCGTTGCCCCAGGGCCAACGGAAACGGAGTTGTTCCGGAAGAACAGCCCGCCGGGAAGTGTTGGGGAGAAGCGATTTCTTTCTAGTGTGCCGATGAATCGCTTCGGCAAACCCGATGAGATCGCGGCAGCAATCGAGTTCCTGTTGTCAGAAGACGCTTCGTTCATCACAGGTCAGACGCTTTTCGTCGACGGCGGAGCGTCGGTCGGAAGGTCGCAGGTCTAGGGCCGTCAGTGCAAGCTCGCCCGCTTCGGTGTCGGCGACACAGTCACTGCGCAGCGCCGGATTGCTTCTTCCGGCGCCGCGAGGGAACGTCCCGCTCACCTACTCCGTTGGCTCGTCCCCGGCTGCAGTCGACTCGTCTACAGGAAGACCGTCATCTTCTGCCCGCTCATCCGAATGCGACTGAGTCCCGATAGTTCGACGCCACTGGGCGGGAGTCATGCCCAGCAGCTCTGTAAATGCTCGCCGGAATGCGGCGACAGATTGATATCCGACGGCTTCTGCAACCGCCTCCGTCTTCGTAATGGGATTCTTTAGAGCGTTTGCCGCCAAACTCATTCGAACGGCGAGTAGTAAGTCATGGGCGGTGCGTCCGAAACTTTGCTGGAACTGCCGCATGAACGTCGCGCGCGACATGTTGCAGCGCTGCGCGAGCTCGGGCACCGTCCACGGAAACGCAGGCTCGTTGAAGATCGCGGAAATCGCTGGCGCTAACCGCGGGTGCCCTGCCAAGCCCAGAAGACCAGTAGGTGGTTGGTCCGATTCGCTCGCCAAACGCATGCTCAGCGCAAACAACATCGTCGACAGCGCGTTAAGCATCGCATGCCCGCCTAGGCGAAATCCTAGGGATTCAGCCCGCATCAGTTCCATCAGGCTGGTGAGTCGCGCCCGCGTGCCGTCTCCCGGTTCAGATGCCGATGCTCTGACCACAAGCGCTGTCGGTAGGAACTCGCGCGCCAGCCGATCATGTGGAGGGGCGACAAAGAAGCGGCCGCAGAGCATGTCGAGCCGTTCCCCTTGGCCGTCGTTCTCACTGACCGTAACGTTGATGTCGCTTCGAACGCGCGCGGGCACGGCCAGGCGGCCACTTCCGTCGTGGAGCGTGTGTGCCGAACCGTGAGGCAATAGAACCATATCGCCCGCCTGAAGAGCAACTGGTGTGGTGCTGGCCGGCCCTTCGAGAATCGCCGAGCCGTTGAGCACGACATGGTATGGAATTTCGCCCAGCTGGGACTCCTCGTAGACGATGCGCCATGGCGAGCCGTAGGCACATCGGACGTCGAGTTGACCTGTGACAGTCATGATTTCGAGCAGTCTGCTCAGCCAATCTTTAGGGGGACACGATTCCGCGATAGCGATACTTTGGAGCATTCTAATGAGTCAATGAGGCCTCGGCAAGCTCATCCGGTATGCCTACAGTAGAGCCTCCCCAACCGATTTCTTCAGGAGTCAATGATGAGCCGTATTACCGTACCAGCAATCGATTCAGCAGTTGGTGCCACCGCTGAAGTCCGGTCTACGCACAGGTCAAGCAGGTGACGGGCGGTAGCGTCCCAAACCTTTTCGCAGCGCTCGGTCACATTGCGCCCGCCACGCTCAAGGCAGTACTGAACGCAGAAGGGGCTCTCGCAACCGGCAGCCTTGGCAAGCAAGACCTGGAGACGATCAAGCTGCTAGTCAGCGAGCTGACCGGTTGCGATTACTGCGTTGCCGCACATGTCATGCTTGGCAAGATGGTCGGGCTGTCACCCGAAACGGTCCGCCGGATTCGTGCCGGCCAGTCCACCGGCGACGCGAAGCGTGACGCGCTGATTCGATTCGTTCGAACGATCCATGAAACGAGCGGGACCATCAGCAATGAGGAATTCACCGCGATTCGCAGCGCGGGGTACACCGATGCGCAACTGGCGGACATCGCGCTGACGATCGCCCTGACCGTGTTCACAAACACGTTCAATCGCGTCAACGACACGGACCTGGACTTCCCTCCAGCGAACTGACGCTGCAGCCGGGGAGGACGAACCGAGAGCCGTCCTCCTCGACAAGCCAGGCTGGCTTCTGCAGTTTGAGAAAGCTGTCCTGTAGCAGGTCAGTTATCTAGAACGGAGCACCACTATGGGTGGTGAAGAACCAGTTCTCAAGGTTGGCGAAGTCACGTGTGTTCTCGTTGCGCTCGTTGCGCTTATTGGGATGCTGTCAGGCAAAGGCGGCTTGCCGTACAAGCTCAAGGCTACCGGGAGGCCGCTCATAGCGAATCTCTGGGCGACATGGTGCCCGCCGTGCAGAATAGAGATGCCGATTTTTGCGAATGTACAGCGAGAAATTCGCGTTTGGACCTGTTGTTCGTAAATCAAGGAGAGTCACCAGACGACGTACTGGAGTTCCTTCATCTACATGATATGCGCATCAAGAACTTAATATTCGACCCTGATATCCCCTTTGCGAGGAAGGTAGGTGTAAAGGCCTATCCGACTACGCTGTTCTACGACGGCTCGGGTCGACTAGTCGATATCCACGTGGGGCTGTATTCCGAAACGAGCTTCGTTGCTCAATTGAAATCTGTCTACCCAGAACTGTTCCCACAGAGCGGGCAGTGAGCGGCGGGCACTCACGCCTTTCCCGCATGCAACGCTGCGCCCGCCCAGTTTGGGCGGACAACGGCGCTTAGGGGTGCCGTCCCCGGTGCCCTGCATTGGACCTATACCACCCCATTCCCCCCGGGAATGACTGTTATTGCCCTGCGGCCCCTTCTGCTCAATCGAAGTTGCGACGATTATGTTTTCACCGTCACTCATTTCCTGGAGCAGGAGCCATGAAGAACCTTTTCAGCAGCAAAGCCGTCGGACCTTACGAAGTCGAACATCGCGTGGTACTCGCGCCACTCACCCGTATGCGCACTAAGCTCGACAATGTGCCTGGTGATCTAATGGTCGACTACTATACGCAGCGGGCCACAAAAGGTGGGCTTCTTATCACAGATGCGACTGCCGTCTCGCCCCTTGGCATCGCCTATGTCGATGCACCAGGCATTTATACGGAGGCCCACGTCCAAGGCTGGAAACGCGTAGTTGACGCCGTCCACGCGAAAGGTGCGCGCATCTTTTTGCAAACATATGGCACGATGTCAGACAGTGATCCGCACAGCACCTTCCGGTACGTTGCTGAGAAACTGAACGCTTATGACCTTGCGTACCTGCATGTGATCGAACCACGAGTCAGGGGTATCGTCGACATCGGCGCAGGCGAAGCCGCCGTCTGGTCTGGCGACATTCGCCGCTGGTTCAAGGGGACCCTTATGGTCGCGGGCGGCTTTACCGGCGACAGCGCCGAGCGGATCGTCGCGGAGGGAGGAGCGGACCTCGTCGCGTTCGGCCGGTTGTTTATTTCAAACCCCGATCTGCCTCTGCGCCTACGCCATGAGTCCCGCTGTCCCACTACGACCGTTCAACGTTCTACGGCGGCGACTCCCAAGGCTACATCGACTATCCCACTTATGACGCGGTGGCCCTGGCCTGACCTGTGCCTTCCTGAGTATCGATGCAGGCTACTCAGGAACTTAGCATCATCTTCCTCGGCATCCGGCGGCGGTGCGAAAAACCTGGCGCGCCGAATGCCGAGGGCTAGCAGAGGGGAACGATCTTGCCCTTACTCGTGACCAGCGCGTCGGGCGCTAATGGCGACGGCTTCGGCGCGCTGCTTGCGTTCGCGGCGGATGGACAATGTCTAGGGGCGTTTTCGAATGACGTCCGAATTGCTGACCCCCGAGGCATGTGCACAAGCGCCGACGGCAAGCTTCTGTATCTGAATAGTGGCGATGACCGAATCCTGGCGCTCGATTCTGAAGGCAAAGTCGTTCTTGATAGCGGCCGACTCCTGGTCTGAATGCCGGTGGCGGCGTGGTTGGACCTGATGGCTGCTACTATGTCGGTCTGCGATAGGAGAAGACGATCGCGGCGTTCTCCCCTGATCTGAACGGCCACCCGGTTCGGGTGCTTCCTCCCGGCATCGCTCCGTTTCCGCGCGGCTTTGGGTTCGCTGCCGACGGGCGACTCTTTCTTTCCTCCGGCATAGGCCCAGACGGCGCAGGCCAAAACACCATCCTCGCCTTTGGCCCTGGTCCGTCGCTGACAGCGACTCAGTTCATTGACGACGACGAGGTGAGTCCTCTGGATTTGGCCGTAGCCCCCGGCGGCAACGTGCTTGTCTCGAGCGAATTCCCATTCGGAGCGCCAAACGCCGTTGCATCCATACGGGAATACGATGGAGCGAGCGGTGAGCTTGTCCGCGTATTCAGCCCCCCGCATGATGTCCGATTGCATCAGCCGCGAGGATTGCGATTCGGCCCGCGCGGCGTACTCTACTGCGTGGCACGCGACTCCGTAGTGGCCTTTGATTACGAGTTTGGGTGTGGGCCTGTTCAACTCCGCCATGTTTGACGCGGGATACTCGGCATGCTTTATCGGTGCAATGCGCTTCGTAGCCGGCCAGCAGAAGGCCGTGCTGCCGGCCGCTACGCGCGTCGACGGTGCTGTTGCCATTGGTCCCACCGCCTCAGGGGTTCGGTATCGACGTGGAACTGAAGATCTCCATCCCCGGCTTTGATCGGGCCGCCACGCGGGCACTGTTCGACAAGGGCCATCAGCTCTGCCCCTATTCGAATGCCACGCGCGGCAACATCAATGACTCGCTGATCGTGCTCTGATCGTGTGCTGACTTCGGACAGGCACCACATCCGTATACACAACCGCGGCTCATCACTGAGCCGGCATTTATACAGGAGCGGACGGCTGGCGGCGCCAACACACGGGGCAATGGCCGGGTCACACTTGCAAAGTGGTGCCATGACGAGCCGTCGCGCTCGTTGATGGCCGCCGAGGAAGTGACGGAAGAACACGACCTAACGCATGCGACAGTAGGAATGTAGGCAGAATTGGCGGCATGGTCGAGCATTTGCTCGTCGACTTCACGCCGGATGCGAGTGCCACTGCGCTACCGGCGCGATGCCCGACCCACTTGCCATGCCCGGACGGTCACTTCAAACTCCCCCACTTGTGGTCGGCTAAATTCCCCCAGGCAGGACGGGCAGATTATGAATCGGCCTTCTCAGAAACAGCAAG
>NZ_BAAILO010000507.1:0-270 GCF_054589115.1 Cupriavidus sp. 8B
AACGCGGATCGCCCGAATGCCCCGATTTTTCCGATCTTTCGCGAGGTCATACGCATGGCTCTACCGAACTGTCACCCTCCCCGTCCGCCCTGCCCGGCCAGGAATAGAATTTCGCCGACACCGGCTCCGCGTAGCCCGCGTTAGCCGAATTAATGATCCACCGTGCCGCATTAACGGAATCGTTGGACATGGACGGAAAATGGCGTTGCTCTTGCACAACGGCAAAAAGCGCCACTGAACGACCGTTTCTCCATATAAATCAATGGTTTA
>NZ_BAAILO010000508.1:0-202 GCF_054589115.1 Cupriavidus sp. 8B
GCGCCATGCGCGCCGTGCGCGGCGGCTTCGTGCCCTTCCTGCCCGTGTTCAGCGCGGTCAAGATCGACTCGACCTTCAACGCCTCGCAGCTGATCGGCCAGACGCAGAACGTCGTCAACATGAACGGCAACAACACGGCCTTCGCGGACGACATCAAGTCGCATGTCACCTCGACCCAGAACGCCCAAAACAACATCTATCG
>NZ_BAAILO010000509.1:0-441 GCF_054589115.1 Cupriavidus sp. 8B
GGCTGAATCAGCCGCCAACTTGCCGGCCGAGGAGGCTGTTCGAGTGACCGTTGTACCTTGCAAGTGGCCGTTGATTGGGTGAGGAGGCGAAGGGCCACTGTGGGTCGGGTGCTGCCGGTCGCAATGGCCTCAATCCCACCACTTCCGCTGGTTCAGCGGCCGTGACCGGCCGTGATCTTTGCGTGATCTGCGTCTATAAAGGAATGGATCTCTGAGGACACGCTGATCCGGCGAAAGGAGCGCACCACTGTAGCCGATCTCGACACGAGCTGAGAGCATGCGTGGTGGTCTAGTTCACCGCGCCCCGGCGATGGCGCCCTGAAAAGACGTGAAGTCGCGGGCCCATCTCGTTCGCTGGCCCTCTATATGTGGCGCAAGGATGGATCGACCGATGTGTCCAAAGAATAGTCCCGGGTCATCACGCCCGACTTGTCGGCCCGC
>NZ_BAAILO010000510.1:0-334 GCF_054589115.1 Cupriavidus sp. 8B
CAGGTGTGAGGCGTCCGCGGCGACCAGCCGAAAGCCATGCCAGCGCGGCAAATGGTTGGACACTTGCTGAAGCAGCCAGTCATTGAGGTGAGCAAAAACATCGCCGCTGAGTTTGCTGCGAGCCTGAGCGAAGGCTTGTTCACTGATGCACCGGCACAAAGTGTTCTGGCGGGCGAGCGCGGCGAAGAATTGATTGAGTTCGGCTTGCATGCCCATGCGCAGATTGCCGAGCATGAAAGCGATCAGGGTGGGCAGGGTGAGCTTGCGATGACGGGTGAAAGCGGCGGGACATTCAGGATGGCGGGCATGGTCTTGAAAGACCTTGGTATGCAGG
>NZ_BAAILO010000511.1:0-1943 GCF_054589115.1 Cupriavidus sp. 8B
AGCCGCCCGGTTATCCCGATCCGTCGGAGTGAAACTCCTCGCCGCAGCCGCCCTCACGCAGCCATCGGAATAACCCGCAGATCGGAACAATCAATATAGAAATCGTCGTTGTCAATCTGCAGCCGCTTCTGGCGAGCAACAAAGGTGAAGCCTGCTCCCAGTTCCAACAGAAAATGCTCCAGCTCGCGCAGGATGGCGTCCTCGAGGTCCCGCTCCAGATAGCGATCCCGCAAGCCCAGGAAATCGAGGAAATAGGGATCCTTGAGCACCAGGCCGGGGCTTAGTTCGCCGCGTCCACGCGCTGCATTCCTCGCCCCGCTTTGCACTGACTGTTCAATATGAAGTGCCTTCGATTCATTTTCTCATCTCTACAGCCGTTGATTTTGGCCAGGCTGCATCAGTCCGGCATCTCAAGCATCCCGGACCCGTCACGGTGGCCAATAGATCCCGCACTTGCCTTGCTGAGGCCAAGCTGATCATCCGCGCAAAGCCGGGGCAACTTTCAGCGGGTTACCGGCACAAAACAATCGACGTCATGGCTTCCCGCGGCAGATGCTGCGGCACCTGGGCCTCCGCAGCCCCTATTAGAACCTCGCACGATTCCAGCAGTGCATGCTGCCGGCGAAGCTTCCGCCCCGGGGCCCTTCCGGTTTCTAGCTCTGCGGCAGTGGTCAGCTATTGCTTCGTAGCGGTTACCCGGAAATGTTCCACTGTCTGCCCGGCGTGGATCGCCCGCTGCAGCCAGTCCGGCATGGCGCCGCGGCCGTCCCAGCCCTGCCCGTGCGCATTGCGGTAGCGCACCGCTCCTGGCGTTGGGGTCGGCGGCGGCTCGGCAAAGCAGCCGGCGGCCTGCAAGTCAGCCAGGCTCAGCCCATGCTGGGCCATCTGGATGCGGATCCAGGTAATCGCTTGCGCGCGCTCGATTTCGATTGACATGGTGTAGGTGAAGAAATTTGGGGCAGCGCCGGATCCCGCGTTGTGCCTTCTGGTGGGAGCGTTGGATTTCAGGGTTGCTCCAGGTGATGGCTGCGGTGGGAATCATTGCCGGCGGGAGGATGTGGCCGCTCTCTTTTGCTTAAATTTTAATCAAATCCGGAGAGGCCGTCGGCTGTCTGCCCACGCGCGGCTTGTCCACAGGCTTATCCCGTGGCGCGGTGGACAAACCCTGCCCCCGCCCACGCCTTCAGGCCGGCCCGGGCTTGAACTTGGTGCGCGTCACCGGCACCCGGCGCTTGGCACCTACCAGGCGGCGCGTCGCGGTGGCTTGCGCATCGGCCCGCTCGGCACGCCGTACTGCCGTTTCCAGTTGCGCCCGCAGCTCGTCTTGGGCCGCCTGCCCTCGCTCGAGCGCCTGTTGCGCCTGCGCCAGTTGCAGGCTGAGCGTGTCGCGCTCGGCCTGCTGCCGGGCCCGTGCCTCTGCACCGGCGACGGCGGTGTCTTGCGCCCTCGCCTGCACGACTGCCAGCTCAGCGCGCAATTCCGCCGCCGCCTGCTCGGCCTTCTGGCGCAGCGTGCGCTCCTGGTCGATCTCGCGCAGCGCGCGGCGCTCGGTGGCGCTGGCCCGCTCCTGCGCGACAGCCACCTGCTCGCGGTTGCGCTCCAGGTCCGCCGAGAACTGGGTGCGCAACTCCTGCAGTTGCCGCTCGAGTGCCTCGACCTGGCGCTTGCCCTCGTCATGACGCGCCTGTGCGGCCGCGTGGGCCTGGCGCTCGGCCTCCAGTTCGCCTTGCAGCGCCGCGCGCGCTTGCTGGGCGGCATCGCGCTCGGCCTGCACAGCGGCTGTCTCCTGCTCGGCCACCACCACCGCGGCGCGCGCCTGGTCGCGCTGCGCCTCCGCCTCGCTCGCCTGCAGCCGCGCTTCAGCCCGCAAGGCGGCCAGTTCGCCGGTGGCCGCCTCGTTGGCGGCCTGCCAGATCGATTGCACGGCATTGGCGGCGATCGCC
>NZ_BAAILO010000511.1:1953-2962 GCF_054589115.1 Cupriavidus sp. 8B
GCGTCCGGCAGCTCGGGGTGGGCGATGGTCACGTGCATCTTGTCGCGCAGGTCCTGCCAGAACTGCGCCAGCACCTCGGTGGGCGTGCCCATGCTGCCCTTGCGCACCAGGCCGTAGAGCTTGTTGGCGGTGGGCGTGATGCCATACCTGAAGAACAACAGGGCGCAGACCTCGCGGTAGAGCGCGCGGGTCTCGGGGAACTGCGCGCGCAGGGCGGCCACTTCGGCGGCGAGCGTGGCCTGCAGGGCGGCGTCGGACGACGCGTATTCGGGGCTGGCAGTCATGTTTGGGCGGCCGACAAGATTAATTTCGATAAATATTACTACGTAATACGTTAATTATTTGAGTAAATTTCTAAATCTTTAGACATAAGTACCATTCTGTCTATAATTATGGCTACCCTCACACCATGCCGCCCGCCACCCCGATGGAACCCCTCCCCCTCACCACCCTGCCCGCCACCCCGATCGAGCGCTTGCGCCTGCCCGCCGAACTGAGCGGTACCGCCGGCAGCAACCGGGCGCGCGGCGGCACCCCGCAGATCTCAGCCGCCGACGATCTGGCGGCGGTGACAGCCTGGCTGGCCCGCTACGCCGACACCCCCGCCACCCTGCAGACCTATCGGCGCGAGGTGGAGCGGCTGCTGCTGTGGGCCGTGATGCAGCACGGCAAGCCGCTGTCGTCGCTCACCCATGACGATCTGCTGCTGTACGAGCGCTTCCTGGCCGATCCGCAGCCAGCCTGGCGCTGGGTCATGGCGTCGCGCAAGAAGCTGGCGCGCGGCGCGCCCGCGTGGCGGCCGTTTGCCGGGCCGCTGTCCCCGGCCAGCGCGCGCCACACCATGGTGATCCTCAATGGCCTGTTCGCCTGGCTGGTCGACGCCGGCTACCTGGCCGGCAACCCGCTCTCGCTAGCGCGCAGCCGGCGCGGCCAGTCCAAGCCGCGCGTCACGCGCTACCTGAGCCACGACATGTGGCAGGCGGTCAAGGACGCCATCGACGCCATGCCG
>NZ_BAAILO010000511.1:3122-9358 GCF_054589115.1 Cupriavidus sp. 8B
CTGCGGGCGGCGGAGGTGGCCAGCACGCGCATGGGGGCGTTTTTCTGCCGGCGCGACAGCCACGGCCTGGAGCGCTGGTGGCTGGAGGTGACGGGCAAAGGCAACAAGACGCGGCTGGTGCCGGCCACGGACGAAATGATGGTGGAGCTGGCGCGCTATCGCGAGGCCTACGGCCTGCCGCCGATGCCATTGCCAGGCGAGGACCGCCCCATCGTGCTGCCGATCATTGGCAAGGAAAAACCCTTGTCGCGCGGCGCGCTGCACCTGGTGCTCAAGGAGATCTTCGCGCTGGCGGCCGAGCGCCTGCGCGCGCGCGGACCGGATTGGGAAAGCCGGGCCGCGGTGCTGGCCAGCGCGTCGGCGCACTGGCTGCGCCATACCGCGGGGTCGCACATGACCGACCAGCAGGTGGACCTGCGCTTTGTGCGGGACAATTTCGGGCATGCGTCCATCTCGACCACCAGCGCTTACCTGCATACGGAGGACGATGCGCGGCACAAAGCCACGCAGGAACGTCACCGGATCGGGTGGAAGCGCGAAGTGTGACCGGGGCACCCGCCTTGGCCCTGGTTTGGCATCAAGTAGACGTACTGATCCAAGGCTTTCCCGGCCGTGCCATTTGCCACGGCGGTCTTGGCTGTAGCACGGTAACGCTGCTGCGTGGCAATGGCCGCACGATCCTCGTCGACGTGGGCGCGTTCGGCGTGCGCCGGCACCTCTTGCATCAGCTCGAGGCGCACGCCGTCAAGCCGGACGAGATTACCGACGTCGTGCTGACGCACGCGCACTATGACCATGCAGTGAACTACACTTCCCGAACGCGACGGTCTGGATCGGTGCCGGCGAACTGCGCTGGGCCGCCGCGCAGCTGCCCGGCTTCAATCCGCTGCCCGAGCTTTACGTGCGTGCGCTGGACACTAGCGAACAAGTGCGTCGGGTAAGGGCGGACACCGAATTCCTGCCTGGGCTGCGCGCGATCGCAGCGCCCGGCCATACCCCCGGTCATCTGCTGTTCTATCTGTCGGCAAACGACATTCCTGTGCTGTTTACCGGCGATGCGGCCAAGAACCGTGCGGAACTGTTGTCAGGCCACGTCGATGCCAGCGAATGCCATGCCGACAGCGAGTGTTCGCTGCAGACCATCTGGCGCTGGTGGCGCGAGGTGCCAGGCACGATCCTGATTCCTGGTCATGACCTGACCATGCGGCTGGACGAGGACGGGCAACCGGAGCTCATCGGCAAGCGGGCCGCTGCGATTGCTGCCTGGTTCTCCGAGAGCCTGTCGCAGGCTACCAATTTCGACCTTACGGATGCGGCGCCGCAAGCGTGACCGCCTCCCATTCAGACAGGAGTCTCGAACTCATTACCGCCATCGATCCTCAGCTCGCCGTCGAGCTGGCTCCCACGGGCGTGCTGCGCGCGTCCATCAACGTCGGCAATCCGATCCTTGCAAACCTCGGCGCGGACGGTCAGCCGTTCGGCGTATCGATCGACCTCGCGCGCGATTTCGCGCGCCGCGTCGGCTTGGACGTCCAGCTTGTCGTCTTCGATTCTGCGGGTAAGTCCGTGGACGCGGTGACCAACGAGCAGGCCGACTTTGGCTTCTTCGCGGTCGATCCGGTGCGTGGCGCCGACATTTCGTTCACTGCACCCTATGTGCTGATCGAGGGCGCGTACCTCGTGCGTGAGGGTTGCCCGCTACGCGACAACGCCGAGGTCGATCAGCCCGGCTGCCGCGTGACCGTGGGCAAAGGCAGTGCCTACGACCTTTACCTCACGCGCGAACTAAAGCAGGCCGAGATCGAGCGCGCGCCAACCTCGCCGGCCGTGGTAGACATGTTCCTGGAACAGAACCTCGATGTCGCCGCCGGCGTGCGCCAGCAGCTCGAGGCCGACGCGAAGCGCGTGCCGGGTCTGCGCCTGCTGCCGGGGCAGAGGACATGAAGGCAAGCGGTTTCGTCGCCGCCGCGCTCAAGCGGCATGGTATCGACGGCGCGTTTCTGGCGCCGGCCCAGTCGTAAGGCTCCCACCAAGCTACCTGCCTGTAACGCCCTCAACCTGTAGTCGTAGAACAAAGGAAAGGTGTCACTGTTTCCGAAGCAATGTTGTCAATTCAGCTGACCGCGGCAGCGAAACCGTACGCAACACTAATGAAATCAATGGCTTACACTCAGCGAAGGAAAGTTGTCACAGCGGAAGGATCGCGAAGGTGTCAATCCAGCGTGTGCGACGCGCCTGCGCGACCCTAACGCTCCGTGCCGCCGTCAATCTGGCGGCCGATCGGAAGCTCGAACGAGAAACGACAAACCTGGCCAACGTCTTGCACCGGCTGTCTTGTGATCGCGGAATGCAGATCAAGTCGGTGCCCGTGGGGCGTCTAGCCAAGGCTTTTGCATCCCAAGCCATGCTCAAAGTATGACCGCATCAACGCCTTGCGGTACTCCGGCCTCATAGGTCGAACACTGCCGGGTCGCCACACTTGCCCACCATAGCGAGCTCGGCAATGCGCGCAACGATACGGTGCCTCGAGAAGTTGCACGTTCAAGCAGAATGGCGTTTCATGACCGCACCGAGGACAGGCGGACTCCATGGGGTAACGATGAGCAGGACATCGAGTCGCGCTCTCCATTTGATGCAAGAGGCAGTGGTAGCCGCGTGACATACAAGACGACAGTAGCGGAGCACTTCGCAATCGCGTCGCTGCTCGGCGTTCTCGATGAGTGCCATCTGCAGCGTCTTTTTGGGCAAGCCCAAGGCCTCGTTCAGCCGGACAGTATCAACCAATCCCTGCTGCGGCGGAATACTCTTGTAAGGATCCAGGTCCGGCCTCAGCAATCGCATCATAGCGGTACCAGACAACGCATTCGCCATTGTGAAAAGCCGCCGCTTCAGCTTCGGACTGAAGGCTTCAAGGCGGTGCGCGCCGCGCGGTCTGACGATTGCAACCGGCTCCGCTATGCGCAGGGAATCTTCCATAAGATCAATGACTTACAAGCGGGATTCGAAGTCTAGGACGCCAATTGACAAAATTATTCCGGACTAAGGCGAATTGACGGCTTTGCTTCGTTTGGAGTGGAAGCAATATTGTCAATTCACCGGCCGGACTTCTATATACGGCGCGGGTTCCGGGGGGATTCCGGATTGACAGAATTGCTTCGTTCTACGGCGGATGCGGGCGTACACGCCTATACGAAGGCGTACTTCGCATGAGGCGGGCCATGTCCGGTATCGAGGCCCACGTGCCCACGAGTCGAGCGGGGCATCAACACGACGTGACGCTTTCGGCGCACGCCGGCCCGGCTCCAAGCGGTGAGCACGGGACTAGAGTGCGTGCTGCTTGTCGGGTTCGCTGACATCGACTAGCCTGCTATCGATATCGATTCTTCGCTGCGCTGCGATACCCATTTGATGCCAGAACGCTCGATCACCCGATATGGCAAGGCGCTGCAGCGCCTGCGCCAGGTCTTTTCCCCGTTGAACCTGGGGGCGGCGGCGTGGCTGATTGCAACATGGGCGTTCGCGGCGTTTCAGCTCGTGAGCGAACGGGACCGCTTGCTGCACGACGCCGCGGAGCGTACCCAGGCGCAGGCCCGGGCGTTCGGCGCGTACTCGAAATCCAGCATCCTGCGGCTGTCCGAGTTCCTCCTCGACCTGCGGGCCAGTTGGCTGGTCGGCCAGCCGGGGTTCATCGACATGGTGCGTGAGCGGGAGAACCTGGTGGTGGACCTGTCGTTCCAGGTGTCGGTGATCGACAAGCATGGCCTGCTCATCTACTCGTCCATCGCCCCGCCCGCGTCCGGCGAGAAGGTCGACCTGAGCGGGCGCGAGCATTTCCGGGTCCATCAGAACGCGGGCGGGCGCGACATGCTGTTCATCAGCGACCCGGTGAAGGGCAAGGTCTCGCGCAAATGGTCGATCCAGTTCACGCGCCCCATCCTGCGCGCGGGCAGCTTCGACGGGGTCATCGTGGTCTCGGTCAGTCCGGAGCAGTTCGCCAGCTTTGCGCAGACGTTCACTAACCGCGATGGCGAAGTGGCGTCGGTCATCAAGACTTCCGGCCAGGTCATTGCGCGCGTGCCGGCCCTGGAGGGCACGCTGGCCAGGGCGGTCAGCAACAGGCCGTACCTCGCCAGCGAGTCGCCCCAGTCTGGTAGTTATCGGGCGGTGTCGGGCTCCGAAGGCGTGGAGCGGGTCTTCGGCTATTACCGTGTGCCGGAGTTCGGGCTCAATTTCGTGGTGGGCGAGTCGGTCGGCCTCGTGCTGGCGCCCTACGAGGTCTATCGCCGCGTTGCCTTGGCCGGTGCCATTGCTTCCACGCTGCTGCTTGGCCTGTTGTACTACAGCCTGCTCCGCTCCATGGCGGAGCGACGGCGCCATATGGAGGAGATGCGGCTGGCTTCGCTGGTCTATTCGTCCAGCAGCGAGGCCATGGTGGTGACGTCGCTCGATGGCACCATCATCGACGTGAATCCGGCCTTTGCCGCCGCCACCGGCTATACAGTCGAGGAGATCAAGGGCCGCTCTGGCTATAGCGTCAGCGGGGCAGGCAATGCGGCAGGGCTGGTCGAACGCCTGCGGGCCACCGTGGCAGCCAAGGGCAGATGGAGCGGCGAATTCTCGATCCGCCGCAAGGACGGCAGTGAGTTTCCCGCCTACCTGACCGTGGATACCTACCTGGCCCACGCGTATGGCGAGCGCCGCCGCGTTGCGCTGATCCATGACATGACCGAGAAGCGCCAGGCGGAAGAAGTCATCCGGCACCAAGCGAATTTCGATGCGCTGACGGATCTGCCCAACCGCCGCCTGTTCTTCGACCGGCTGGAGCAGGAGATCGAGCACTCGCGCGGCATGCAGGATGCGCTGGCGCTGCTGTTCATCGACCTGGATCGCTTCAAGGAGGTGAACGATACCCTCGGCCACGATCAGGGTGACCAGTTGCTGCTGGAGGCGGCGCGGCGCATTGCGGCATCGGTGCGCGCGTCGGATACCGTGGCGCGGCTGGCCGGCGACGAGTTCACCGTGATCCTGCCCGCGGTGGGCGATGCCGGCGTTGCCGGCGTTGCCGGCGTTGCCGGGGGCATTGCCCAGGCGATCCTGGAGCGGATTGCCGCGCCTTACCACCTGGCCGGCGAGCTGGTGGTGGTGTCGGCCAGCATCGGCGTGGCGACCTACCCCAAGGACGCCGACAACGCCGAGGCCCTGCTGGTGTGCGCCGACCAGGCGATGTTTGCCGCCAAGGAGGAGGGCCGCAATCGCTGGAAAGCCTTCACCCAGGCGCTGCTGCAGGCGGAGAGGGAGCGCCTGCGCATCACGCAGGACCTGCGCACGGCATTGGTGTCCGGGCAGTTCGCGCTGCACTACCAGCCCATTGTCAATCTGCGCACGGGCAAGGTCTGCAAGGCCGAGGCCCTGATCCGCTGGGACCATCCGGTGCGCGGGCCGATCCACCCGGCCGATTTCATTGCCGTTGCGGAGGAATCCGGCCTCATCATCGACATAGGCCGCTGGGTGCTGACGGAAGCGCTGGACCAGCTTGCGCGCTGGCAGGTGCTGCTGGGCAAGGGCTTCCAGATCTCGGTCAACAAATCACCAGTGGAGTTCTGCGCGCCTGCGAGCGGGCCCGAGTCCTGGTCCAGCATGATCGAGCGCAGGAACGTGCCGGTGGGCAGCCTCGTCATCGAGATCACCGAAGGCTCGCTGATGGAGCAGAACGCCGATGTCATGGACCAGCTCTCCCGCTTCCAGGCGGCCGGCATCGAGATCGCGCTCGACGACTTCGGCACCGGCTACTCGTCCTTGTCGTACCTGCGGCGCCTGGACATCGACTACATCAAGATCGACCAGTCCTTCATCCGCTCGCTGACGCGGGGCTCGGACGACGTGGCCTTGTGCCGCGCCATCATCAGCATGGCGCATGCACTGCGCATCCGCGTGATTGCCGAGGGCGTCGAGACCGAGTCGCAGCGCGACATCCTGCTGGCTGCCGGCTGCGACTACGGGCAAGGCCACTTCTTCTGTCCGCCGGTGGAGGCCAGCGCGTTCGAGGCCTTCGTGAGCGCCGTGACTTGAGGCGAGCGGCGTCCTTCGGTGCCTTGGTCGGGGGCTCGTCTGGGCTTCGTCCTTGCGCTTAGTTCCTACACTTATTGAGACTTGTATAAATCATGACAACCGATTCGAGTCTGACGCGTTATCTGATCAAGGCGTTGATCGGGAGTCGATTGCATGGCTGGGAAGAT
>NZ_BAAILO010000512.1:0-1402 GCF_054589115.1 Cupriavidus sp. 8B
CTCCTCGCGCTCCACTGCGGGGACGGGGCGCGTTCATACCATCTTTTCTTTACGAGTAAAGAAAAGTGACATCTCACACGTTCTAAAACGGCCAACCCCGTACAGCCGCGACAGCAGCTAGAAGCGCTAAAACACTGCCCACTCACCCTATTCTGCATCAGCAGCTAGAAGCAATAAAACCCCACCCAACCAACGCATCCCCCCGCGTCAGCGGGGCCACAAGCGGCCCCCCCCAAAAGGCATGCCTTCACTCACGCCACCAAGTCCTCCAGCGTCACCAACTGAGCGCCATCCTGCACCTGGTCGCCGACACTGTAAAGCACTTCCTGCACCACGCCGTCGGCCGGCGCGGTCAGGGTGTGCTCCATCTTCATGGCTTCCATCACGATCAGCGGATCGCCCTTGCCGATGACGGTGCCTGCCTTGACCATCACGGCAATGATGCGGCCCGGCATCGGCGCCACCAGCTTGCCGCCTTCGGCATCGGCGCTGCCCGCATGGGCCAGCGGGTCGATGACCTCCAGCCGGGTTTGCTGCTTGCCGCTGAATACGTAGAGCGTCTCGCCGTCGATATGCGTGTTGCCTTTGACCGTGCGCTCGCCAAGGTCGAGCGTGTGGCTGCCGGCATGGCTGGCCGCGCGCAAGGGCATGGTTTGCCCGCCCACGGTCAGCCATTGCTTGCCGCCGTCGCCGCGCAGGCTGGCCAGCGTTTCGCCTTCGGCGGTGCGCAGGCGGTACTGGCTGCTGGCATCGCCGTTCAGGCGCCATGCGCCGGCATGCTGCCAGGGCGAATGCGCATCGGCCGGATCGACGCGGCGTGCGCGGGTTTCCGCATCCACCAACGCCGCTACCGCCAGGGCAATCACCTCCATGCCTACCGGCGCGGGCGGGGGAAACAGCGCCGCCTGGTTGCGCTCGATCAGCCCGGTGTCGAGATCCGCGGTGCGGAACGCCTGCGAGGTCACCAACCGTTGCAGGAAGGCGATATTGGTCGACAGGCCCACCACGTGATACTCGGCCAGCGCCTGCGCCATGCGCGCCAGCGCTTCCTCCCGGTCGCGGCCCCACACGATCAGCTTGGCGATCATGGGGTCGTAGTACGGGCTGATGGTGTCGCCTTCGCGCACGCCGGAGTCGATGCGCACGCCCGCCGGGCCGCTGCCGTCCTGGCCCAGCGTGAACGTCACCGCCGCCGGCGTGCGCAGGTAGCGCAGCGTACCGGTGGAGGGGAGGAACTGCTTGTCGGGGTTCTCGGCGTAGACGCGGGCTTCCAGCGCGTGGCCGTGGATGTGAAGCTGATCTTGCCTGAGCGGCAACGGTTCGCCGGAAGCCACGCGGAGCTGCCATTCGACCAGGTCCTGCCCGGTGATCATCTCGGTGACGGGATGCTCCACCTGCAGGC
>NZ_BAAILO010000513.1:0-313 GCF_054589115.1 Cupriavidus sp. 8B
GGCCCTGAACGCGGTGTTCCCGAGCACGACACTGCAGACTTGTGTCGTGCATCTGATACGCGGCAGCCTGGACTACGCGAGCTGGAAGGACCGCCGTGTGGTGGCGGCCGCGCTCAAGCCTGTCTACACCATGTCATGGCACTTCCAAGCAAGTGGTGGCGCCCCGTTGCAATCACCAGCGGCGACGTTCCGAGAGACTGAGGCCTCAGCAGCCCTTTCTTCACGGAGACATAACATGCCTATCATTGTTTGCGAATGCAAGGTCGGAATCGAAGCTGGCGTCAAGGCCAAGATCGCCAGCGAGTTCACGAGC
>NZ_BAAILO010000514.1:0-2555 GCF_054589115.1 Cupriavidus sp. 8B
AGGTAAGTAGCCCCAGGGAGTTGCACCCTGAGGCTCTCGCAGAACGGTGCGTGAACCTCTCGATTCACACCGCTCCCATTATCCAACCGCATGCAGACCGACCCGCCAGTGTACGAACGTCCCAGGAGCAACCTCTTTCATCCTGCAGAGCCAACGCATACTACGCCGCTTGTGCCGCGACAGTGTCTTGTACTTGCGTCGAGCCCATCGCTCGAGTCTTCCATCCAGATAGACGAACAACTCTTGCATGGCAGTCCGATAGAACGCTCCATAGTAGTTCCACCAGCCTTGGATCGTCGGATTGCATAACTCGGCAAGATCATCAAGCGTTGCCGGTGTTCGACTGTGGATCCGCCACCCCCGCACCGTCTGTCTCATCCGCTTTAACGCGTCACTGCTCACCGCCGGCAGGAAACTGGTGAATCGCCGGTTATGCTTGCTCAGCGCTACCCTGGGCCGAAACGTAAAGCCCAGGAACGTAAACTGCACGTTCGGATAAGTGGCCGTGCGATTGCTGTCCTTACAGTAAACGACCTTCGATTTGCCTGGATGCATCGTCAGCCCACATTCCTCCAGCCGCGAGGCAATAGCGCGCATCACCGCTTCGGCTTGCGCCTGCGAGCGGCAATGAACTACCGCATCGTCGGCGTAACGCGCAAAAGGACATTGTGAGTACGTCCGCTTCATCCAGCTATCGAAAGCATAATGCATGAACAGATTCATCAGAATCGGACTGACCACCCCGCCCTGCGGCGTACCACGGGTGCGGGGCACAGTTACCCCGTCCGCCGTTTCGAACGGCGCAGTCAGCCACCGCTCGATGTACAGCAGGATCCAGTCTTCCTTGATGTGGCTTCGCACCGCCTTTAACAACAACGCATGATCAATCTGATCGAACGCCGCCTTGATGTCAAACTCAACAACCCAGCCATACTGCCAGCAACGCTTGCGCGTCACGGCAATCGCCTGTTTCGCCGACTTGCCCGGCCGGTATCCATAAGAATCGGGATGAAACACCGGATCGAGTATCGGCTCGATCATGAGCTTGACTACAGTCTGCGCGATTCGATCAGACACAGTGGGAATGCCCAATTTTCTCATGCCGCCCTTGGCCTTCGGAATCTCCACCTGCTTCACCGGTGGCGGGAAGTACGACCCCGATGACATTCGGTTCCACAGTTTGTATAGATTTCCCGAGAGATTCTGCTCGAACATGGCGATGGTTTCATCGTCCACGCCCGCAGCTCCGCGGTTGGCCCTCACCAGCTGGTACGCCTCCCACACAACCCGCTTCGCAATGCAATACGGTTTCGCTGATTTCATGTCACTCATCCCAGCAATGCCGGTTGGCAACATTCGTCAGCAGGATAACGCTGCCCCTTCGCTCCACCCTCATTACAAGGGCTTCGACACTACTACGAGCAGCTCCGCCCCTCACTTCGGCCTCGGTATTCTTCCTCATGGTGTCTGCCATTTGTCATTTCCCTTCACATCCGAAGCAAGGTTCTCACGTTCCATGCCAAAGCCTGTATTGAGATCATGCCGCCTTTACACCGACTGCCACTGGGTCCGTAGGCAGGTATCGCCCCAGCTCATCCTGGAACCGGTGGACGGCTCCAGTTCCGACAGTATCTTGTTCTCGTAACGATGCGTCATCGGACGGTTGCCGGGTCGGCCGGTGGAATTTCACCACCAGCCGCCCACAGAACCGTGCGTAAACCTCTCGATTTACACGGCTCGTCCCAGCCGTTCTCCTGCTACCTTGCGGCGGCAGATCGACGCGGAAGATCAAGGCTCATCCCGGTTTCCCGGTTGGCGGCGACCTTCGTTGAGCTGAGTCATCCCCTTCGCTCCACTCCCATTACAGAAGCTTCCTCACTACTACGGGATGATCCGCCCCCTTCATGTGCATCGGTACTTTCCCCCTTCGTGGTTCCCACTTATAAGGTTTTCCCTTGGCATCACATGAAGAGTTCCCAAGTTCCGTACCCAAGCCCGGATTAGATTCACGCCACCTATACACCGGACACCGCATGGCCAATAAGCAGGTTCCCGCCATGCTGCTCCTGGGAAGAAAGCACGTCCCCAGTTTTGATGTCGTTTGGAGATGAGTTTCGATGCGTGATCAGTGGTTCACTTTCGTTCGTCTCTCTAATCCATACATGACGTGTTCGACCACGCCTTTTAACCGTAACGTTCACCACCGCAGCGTTTCCGACTGAAGCAGCTTACGGCTGTTTGAAGCCTGCGCCTGCACGCCGGCTTCGGAGGGCCTTCCTCCATCTCAGGTACAGCATCGCCTTCGCACATGCGAACGCGTTCTTGGCACAACGCTTTCGCTCATCTTCTCAATACGTACCTGCCATCCTCATTGGATGACTTTTCCACGGTCGCTCACCACCACGTCTTTTGAACGCAGCAGCACCGGGCGGTTTGAAGCCTGCCCCTGCAGGCCGGCTTCGGGAGGCCGTCTCCCATCTTTGACACAGCACCACAGGCTCGCGCCCGTGTTCGTGACACACTCCACCGTCGAGACTTACTGCTACGTCGCCCTC
>NZ_BAAILO010000515.1:0-5683 GCF_054589115.1 Cupriavidus sp. 8B
TAAGATGATCTGGTTGTTTAAGTTCGCCAAGACCTGCAGCATTTTTGCTGCGTTACCGAGTTTCGCCTCCAAATCCGAGCGGCTCTGGAAGGCGACGAAGGCCTTGAAGCCCGCACCGCGGCCCTTGTTGAGGATCTGGATCACCTGCTCGTTGATCGCCTCGGCCACCTCGTCGATGATGAGCACAACGCCAGGCGGCTTGTCGTAGAAGTTGTAGATCGTGCCGGCCACCGATGCGATGTCGGACAGAATCATCGAGGCAATGGCCTTGGCGACGATGCTGTTGGACATGGAATCGAGCCCGACGCACAGCACGGCCTTCTGCTTGATGATCTTGTCGATGTCCCAGATCTCCCGGTCGTCCTCGAAGTCATCGGCCTTGGGCGCCAGCATGAGGCCGGTCTCGCCGGTGGCGAGCATCTGCAGCAGGGGCAGAGCGGACGCAATGATGCGCATGTAGTGCTCGCGGTCATGCGTGAAAGTCGAGACCAGGCCGTCGAGTGACTCGTGGCCGCGCCCGACGTTGGCGAAGCGCTGCAGGTAGAGTTGCACCATGCCGTCGAGCAGGGTGGCCCCGCTCTTCTGGCCAAGCTTCTGCATGAAGCCGTTAACCTCGTCCTCCCAGTCGGCCATGCCGGACTCGGGGAAGAAGCGCTTGAGGCAGCGCTCCAGCAGGCTATTGATGCCGGACTGCGCGTAATTGAGGATGGAGCGCAAGTTCGGCTTGTCGCCGACGTACAACTCCCCCTTGACCGCGCGGTCGATGAAGAGGAACGCGAAGTCGCGGAACGGGCCCTCCTCCATCAGCTGCGCGATGCGGCTGGGGATTTCGGAGGGCTGCGACCAGTTTTCCAGCGGGTTCAGGCGGATCGACTCTGACGGCGCGGCCTGTTTCCAGTACAGAAACTTGCGCCCGGTGCGCTCGCATTCTCTTTTTATGCGATCTTTGAGATCGCGATCATTTTTGGGGTCAATGACGATTAAAACGTCTTCGCCATTATGGATCACTTGTGTCGAAATTATCTCATAGGTTCGGGTCTTGCCTGCGCCGGTTGTGCCGCCCACCGCCGTATGACCGCCTAGCGCCTTGTAATGCAGAGGCACGCGAACCTTCTTCGGCTCCATGCCGTGGATCCACGACTGGCCTTGCGGGGTACGATCCGGGATGCTGTTCGCGGGGGCAAACCTGGCCTCAATGGCACGGGTAATGTTCGTGGGCAGCCAGCGTGGCAGGCCCGGGATTTCCGAAGTTGGCATGCGCAGGATGTCGTGCGCGATCTGACAGTGCTTCTGCGTCCATTCGAATCCGGTGCCGAGATACATGGCATCGTCGCGTTGGCGCAGCTTCGCGCTCTCGTCTAGCAACTGGTCGATCCGAATCTTTGCGAGCCACTTGGTCGAGATGGCCATCCGGAAGGCCAGCGCCCGCCAAACCTGCGTGCCGCGCAGCAGTAGCATGAGGGCACAGAATGCGGCGAAGTAGCCAGCGTGCGGCATCCCCGAGGCGGAGATCAGCATCAGGCCCAGCGCCCAGCCGGCCGCCGCGCGGGCCTCGAACATGGGGCGGAAGTGATTGATGTAGCGAACCATGGAATCAGGTAGGGTGGGTGGGACGCGGCAGGATCAGCGTGCCGATTCGCTCCGTGAGGACGAGGTCGGTGCCCTGCATGGCGTACAGCAAGCTCTCCTTGCGGAGCTTTTCGATCAGCGTTTCGCTCGCGATGCCGTAGTTGCCAAGCACCTTCTTGGGAAGGACGAGACCTTTTTCGGCCCACGCGACCTTGACCTTGCCCGCGGTGACGTCCTGGGCGAGCGCCCGGAAGAACTCGCTCATCATTCGCGATCCACCCAGCAGTAAGGTGAACGGGTCCGGTGTGTCGCGGCGTGCCCGGCCGATGGCGGCGGCATCGATGGCGCCCGCTACCGGCGCGCTCGGTGGCGTGGCAGGCGCGATGGTCGTTGCTACGGGTTCTGCCGCTGCCGGCTGGCCGGTGGCCGTCGTGGCCGCGACTGGCGCGGTGGCGGATTGCTCGAACAGGGAGGCGGCGCCCGCCGCCGCGGTCGGCGGCGGCGCGACCGGTTCCGCAGCCTTGGCAGCAGGGCCGACTTTGGTGCTAGCAGCAGACGCTCCGGCGGTAGGCGCGGCGGCAAGCTGTTCGGCCGACGGCGGCACGGTGGTGTCCGGGGCGAAGACCGCCCTGCGTGCCTTCTGCTCGTAGTCACGGGTGGCTGCGACTGCCTGGCGCACAATCTTGTGCAACTGTGCCTCGAACCCCGTCGGCATCGGGGCTGGGTTGATCGCGCCGAACAGTTCCGTCAGCACCGGGCCGTCCAGCCACGACAGCGCCTCGGCGCCAAGGATCGTGCGTGCCAACAGGGCGCTGCGCATGCGTTCCACCGGCAGCGGCGTCGCCAGACGTATCACGCGGTAGGGATTGCCCGCAAGCCACGGATGAAACGCGCCGTGCGCGGCAGGCACCCACTGCTCGCCGGTATCCTCGCGCACGAAGTGGAAGTGCCGGCAGGGTTCGTCGAGCCAGGAACAGCACGCGGCCAGAAAGAGCGCGTATAGGTATTGGGGTTCGAGGCGGCGGCGGCGTTCAGAGGGCTGGTCGGCCGCAAACTTCTGCCCGCCCGAGAGGCGCATGGCGAAGTAGACCACCTCGACCGTGGCACGGAACGCGCCGCCGGGCTCTGCATGTTGTTCCGGTTGCAGCGGCATCGACGAAAACCAGGCGGCGCAAGAGCGCAGTATGGCAAGCCATTTACCATCGAAGACGGCGGGGTCGGCCTCGTTGGCGTACTGGCGGATCAGCGCAAGACGGCTGCCTTGCGTCGCCAGCAGCATGTCGGGATCCATTGGCACGTGTTGCGTCATTTCAGGAACTTTCCGAGCTTCATCGCACCTTTCGCTGCGCCCGCAACGGCACCGCCGGAGATGCCACCGCCTGTGCCGAATAGGGAGCCGGCCAGCTTCGGAATCTCGAAGGAGATGAGGAGTACCAGGACGGACAGCGATGCGGCCTTCCAGCCGGCGGCAGCGGTGCTTGTTCCTACGGTAGCGACCTTCCGTACGGTTTCGCCGGTGGCCGCCGCGACCAGGTTAGCGATGATTGCCGACGTCACGATATACATGGATGCCGTGACCATGAAATCGAACCACGCCCAGAAATACTTGCGGGTGTAATCGGAAAAGCCCAAGGCCACAGCAATTAAGCCTACCGCCAGGCCGACGGCGGCCTGCAGTTGCCCAATCATGATGTAGTAGGTGTAGACGATTGCCGCGATGGCGGTCAGAAGAAAGGCAATCAGTAGGCCGAGGCCAGAAAAGATGGCGTCCAGCTTGTTGTACCAGGCGGCGATCTTGATCGCAGCAAAGAACGAATCCAGAAATTTCCCGGCGGTATAGGCGAGGACTGAGCCAGTGCCATAATTGCCGCCGCTCATGGCGCGCGCTAATTCATCGAACCATTGGAAGATGCCGATGCCAAAGGAGTCAAAGCTGAGATAGATCGCGGAGAAGATGCCGACGACAGTTAGGGTTTCGAGGAACTCCACCCAGGCGCCGACAGGGTGTCGGTGTGCCATGAATTGGATGGCGGCGATCGTGAGTGTGATTACCGCAAGTGCCCATGCGAACTTGCCAGCCTCCGGCGCTGTCGTGCGGCTCAGCGCGATACCGCCACTGAGCAAGCCGTCCCGCAGTGCCATCAATTCCTGAACGGTGGACGACAACGCCTCGCCGGTTGAGCCAGCCGCTGGCATGGGTACAGCCGAACCGCCAGACGGCGCTGGCGGCGCGGACGTTGGCGACGGTGCCGGCTGCTGCAAGGGGGGAATCGAGACCTCCGACTGTGCTCTAGCCGGCAAGGAGACGAGGGAGAGCAGCGACAGTAGTGCCAGTAGCGCGGCAACGGCGGCGCGGAGGATCGTGGTTCGTTTCATGTCAGCTTTACTTCCCGGACGATGTGCCGCGATTGAACACGGTCTGTCGGAGCTGCTGCAGTTCAGCCGCCTGCTGACGGGAAAGCGCCTCGGCTGCGGTGGTCTTCTCGGCGGTGTCCGAGTTGGCTTTCTGGTCTTTGATCGCGTCGGATTGGGTCTTCGCCCCCATCAGCTGCAGCAGGTCTGCATTTTGACTGGCCAATACATCGAGCATCTGGTTCGTGAGTTGGGCGGTAGCTTCGCTCGTCTGATTCATCTCGAGGTCTGACTGAAGCTGCTTTCGGCGTTGCGCCATCTTCTGATTGCTTGCCGTGATGTCATTGCCGAGACTGAACAGGCGCTTAGCCGTCTTGTCGCCCGTGTCGAGCAGAGTGCGTTGATCCTGGAACCATTGGTCTGGGGTCTTGCCGGACTGCACGACCATGCTCTGCACGCGGGAGAGATAATCGGCGTTGTTGGCAAGGCCACCGTAGAGGTCCTGCAGCGTCTGGCCGTACTGCTCGTGCTTCTTGATATCGTCCTTGATCGAGCTCGCCTGGGCCAGCATGGAGGTCGAGTCTAGCCCGACCGCCTGCTGCAGTTGGTTGAGCATCATCTTGTACTGGTAGGTGATATTGGTGTTTTCGTACACTTCGGTCTTCAGCGCCTGCGCCGCCGTCATCGTGTTCTTGATGAAGTTGGCCGCGTCAAACACAGGCCATCCGCTGGCGTGTGCCAGCGACGAAGCGCTCAGGGCCGCGGTGACAACCAGTTTTGCAGCGATCTTTTTCATAGGGTTCTCCAGAGTTTGAGCAGGATCCGCGTTAGCCGCGGGCAAGGACTTCTCGGACGTAGCGGTCTTGCCATTCGGGGTGGCCGGAGGCGTAGTGCCGGTCCAGCACTTCCTGGGCATAGCCGTCGGAGCGCAGCATTGCGACCATTTCCTTGCTGAACGCGGTTTGCAGCATTCGGGTCTGTGCCTTGGTGGTCCAGAGGTAGTCCCGGTTGGGCACCGCCTCGGCAATCATCTTCACCTGATCGTTGGTGAGGCCGAACACGTCGCAATACAGGTCCTTGCTGGTACTGGCCTGGCTGTTGGGCAGGTAGAGGATGTTGGCGATGTTGTCCTTGAGGATTTCGAAGTCCGCGACACGTGCGATCTGCTGCAACGATTGCGTTGCCATCCAGATCGCGCCGTTGAGCTTGCGGATCGTCACGATCCAGGTCTCCAGCCGCGCGTAGAAGCGGGGATTGGTGAAGAAGAAGCCGGCTTCCTCGACCTCGATGATGGTGTAGCGCGTTCCGCCCATCGACTGGCTGATGCGGTAGAACGCATAGTCCATGAAGAGGGCCGCCGCGCGAGGGAAGGTCATGAACAGGTCGCCCATCTCGATCGACAGGTCGTCGCTCACCTCGAAGGCGTCCTCCACGTGGTCGAAGAAGTGGCCATACTGCCCACCCTTCACCCAGGTCTGCAGGCGTTCGCGCAGCGAAGCGTGCAGTTGCGTGCAGAGATTCGAGAGCGTCCAGTGCTCACGCGAGAAGCGCGAGAGGATCTGCACGGCCTGATACAGGTCGGTGCGTTGCTGTGGCGTGACCCGGAATTCATCGTCCTCGATGGCGAGCACCAGCCAGTCGGTGACATAGGCATGGTTGTCCGGATTACCCAGCAACGACAGGGGATTGGTCTGCGTGGCGGCCTGAAAGCGGCCGGTCACGTCGACGAATTTGCCGCCGGCCAGCAGCGTCGGAATGCGCG
>NZ_BAAILO010000516.1:0-250 GCF_054589115.1 Cupriavidus sp. 8B
TCCCCCTGCGGGGGCTGCCGGTCACTCTTCTTTGCGCGGCAAAGAAGACTAACGAGAAGAAAGCCGCCCTGCCGGGAGCAGAGCAATAAGGCTGTTTTTGCCTCTGTGGTTGCGTCGTACGGCCCTGAGTGTTGGCTGGCGTGCCTTACCGGATTTAGGGTCATCGCAGCTGCATGACCCACGGGTCTCGCCGTAAGGCCCCTGATCGCTTTGCTCGGTGACCATTCCCACATCTGCCGTACGCGGTGCG
>NZ_BAAILO010000517.1:0-440 GCF_054589115.1 Cupriavidus sp. 8B
AATTTCCGCCAGCAGGTGTATGACGCGATGAAGGCCGCGGGCAAGGATGTGTCGGCATACGAGCGCACCCAGCTGATGAGCGTGGAATACGATCAGACCGAACTGGCGAAGCTCGCCGACGAAAAGATCCGGACCTTCCAGGCCGACGCGTCGCGCGAAGCAGGTATCTTCCACCATCTGATTACGCTGCCGACCTACCACACCGCCGCACTGTCGACCGACAACCTGGCCAAGGAGTACTTCGGCGACCAGGGCATGCTGGGTTATGTGGCTGGCGTGCAGCGCAAGGAAATCCGTCAGGGCATCGCCTGCGTCAAGCACCAGAACATGTCCGGCTCGGACATCGGCGACGACCACAAGGAGTATTTCAGCGGCGAAGCAGCCCTGAAAGCGGCAGGTAAAGACAACACCATGAACCAGTTCTGATACCAGTAGTACGC
>NZ_BAAILO010000518.1:0-4186 GCF_054589115.1 Cupriavidus sp. 8B
CGCGCATTCCGACGCTGCTGGCCGGCGGCAAATTCGTCGACGTGACCGGCCGCTTTCAGGCCGCCACGCAGACCAATCCCCTGTCGTTGCTGGGTAGTCCGGACAACCATGCCTATGTCACCGACTGGCTGGTACTCGCCATTGAGGACGATGAATTCCGGGTCACGCCGCAGCAACGCACCGACCTCTATCAGGCCGTGCAGATCCTCTCGCGCTTCTCGCGTGAGCACTGGACGCTCTCGAATCTCTGCACCCAACTGCACGCTTCGCTGCGCGAGCGCCTGCAGATCTGGGTGAAGGGTGGGCAGTACGGCCACTTCTTCGACCACGTGGAGGACGCCTTCGAGGTGAGCGACGACCTGTCGATCGAGATGGGCGACCTGTTCATGACCTTCCCACGTGCCGCGGCTCTCTTCATGGACTATGCGTTCTACCGCATCAGCCAGTCGATGGGGGGCACGCGCTACACCATCATCGAGGTGGAGGAAGCCGGTTTCTTCTTCACCAATCCCCGCTTCTACGCGCGGCTGGAGACCTGGATCGTGACGATCCGCAAGCTCAACGGCGCGATCTGGATGGCAACGCAATCGTTGCAGCAGATCGCACGTGTCGCGGACTTCGAAATCCTCAAGGACAACATCGCCAACATCCTCTACCTGCCCAACAGCCAGGCCAGTACCAGCAAGGACCTGTATTGCGACGTGTTCGGCCTCACCAACGATCAGGTGAAGATGATTGCCGAGGCGGTGCCCAACCGGGACTACCTCTGGACCACCAAGGCACAGACCCGGATGCTGCAGACCGCGTTCAGCAAGGAAATGGTCGCGATGCTGCGCTCCGACGGCTATGCCCAGGAAGTGCTGGACCGGCACTACGCCTCCGGGCACCCCGAATGGCAAGACCGCTACGTCCGAGAAGTCCTTGCCCGCGGCTAACGTGGATCCTGCTCAAACACTGGAGAACCCTATGAGAAAGATCGCTGCAAAACTGCTTGTCACGGCTGTGCTGGCCACCGCATCGCTGGCACACGCTGGCGGAATGCCGGTATTCGACGCGGCCAACTTCATCAAGAACACGATGACGGCGGCGCAGGCGCTGAAGACCGAAGTGTACGAGAACACCAACATCACCTACCAGTACAAGATGATGCTCAACCAGTTGCAGCAGGCGGTCGGGCTCGACTCGACCTCCATGCTGGCCCAGGCTAGCTCGATCAAGGACGATATCAAGAGGCACGAGCAGTACGGCCAGACGCTGCAGGACCTCTACGGTGGCCTTGCAAACAACGTCGATTATCTCTCCCGCGTGCAGAGCATGGTCGTGCAGTCCGGCAAGACCCCGGACCAATGGTTCCAGGATCAACGCACGCTGCTCGACACAGGCGACAAGACGGCTAAGCGCCTGTTCAGCCTCGGCAATGACGTCACGGCAAACAATCAAAAGCTGGCGCAACGCCGAAAGCAGCTTCAGTCAGACCTCGAGATGAATCAGACGTCCGAAGCTACCGCCCAACTCACGAACCAGATGCTCGATGTATTGGCCAGCCAAAATGCAGACCTGCTGCAGCTGATGGGGGCGAAGACCCAATCCGACGCGATCAAAGACCAGAAGGCCAACTCGGACACTGCCGAGAAGACCACCGCAGCCGAGGCGCTTTCCCGTCAGCAGGCAGCGGAACTGCAGCAGCTCCGACAGACCGTGTTCAATCGCGGCACATCGTCCGGGAAGTAAAGCTGACATGAAACGAACCACGATCCTCCGCGCCGCCGTTGCCGCGCTACTGGCACTACTGTCGCTGCTCTCCCTCGTCTCCTTGCCGGCTAGAGCACAGTCGGAGGTCTCGATTCCCCCCTTGCAGCAGCCGGCACCGTCGCCAACGTCCGCGCCGCCAGCGCCGTCTGGCGGTTCGGCTGTACCCATGCCTGCCGCTGGCTCGACCGGTGAGGCGTTGTCGTCCACCGTTCAGGAATTGATGGCACTGCGGGACGGCTTGCTCAGTGGCGGCGTCGCGCTGAGCCGCACCACAGCGCCGGAGGCTGGCAAGTTCGCGTGGGCACTCGCGGTGATCACCATCACGATCGGCGGCATCCGATTCATGGCGCATCGACACCCTGTCGGCGCCTGGGTGGAGTTGCTGGAGACGCTGACGATCCTCGGCATCTTCTCCGCGATCTATCTCAGCTTTGACTCCTTCGGCCCCGGCATCTTCCAATGGTTCGACGAGATCGCGCGCGCCATGAGCGGCGGAAATTATGGCACCGGCTCAGTCCTCGCCTATACCGCTGGGAAATTTCTGGATTCGTTCGTCGAGGCGATCAAGGTAGCCTCCTGGTACAACAAGCTGGACGCAATCATTTCGGGCCTGGGCCTGCTGATTGCCTTTCTTCTTTCAGCCATCGCGGCGATCGTCTACACCTACTACATCATGATCGGGCAACTGCAAGCCGCCGTCGGCCTGGCGGTAGGCTTGATCGCCGTGGCCTTGGGCTTCTCCGAATACACCCGAAAATATTTCTGGGCGTGGTTCGATTACATGGTCACGGCATCCATGTACATCGTCACGTCGGCAATCATCGCCAACCTCGTCGCGGCAGCCACCGGCGAAACCATTCAGAAGGTCGCAGCCGTGGGAACAAGCACGGCCGCCGCCGGCTGGAAGGCCGCATCGCTGTCCGTCCTGGTACTCCTCATCTCCTTCGAGATTCCGAAGCTGGCCGGCTCGCTGTTCGGCACAGGCGGTGGCATCTCCGGCGGCGCTGCCGCGAGTGCTGCCAAAGGTGCGATGAAGCTTGGAAAGCTCTTCTGAAATGACGCAACACTTGCCCATGGATGCCGACACGCTGCTAGCAACGCTAGATAAGCGTCTTGCCCTGATCCGCCAGTACGCCAACGAGGGCGACCCTGCCGTGTTCGATGGCAAATGGCTGGCCGTACTCCGCTCTTGCGCCACATGGTTCTCGTCCATGCCGCTGCAACCGGAACAACATGCCGAGCCCGGCGGCGCGTTCCGTGCCACGGTCGAGGTGGTCTATTTCGCCATGCGCCTGTCGGGCGGGCAGAAGTTTGCGGCTGACCAGCCCTCTGAGCGCCGCCGCCGCCTCGAACCCCAATACCTGTACGCGCTCTTTCTGGCGGCGTGCTGTTCCTGGCTCGATGAACCCTGCCGGCACTTCCACTTCGTGCGCGAGGATACCGGCGAGCAGTGGGTGCCCGCCGCGCACGGCGCGTTTCACGCGTGGCTTGCGGACAACCCCTACCGCGTGATACGTCTGGCGACGCCGCTGCCGGTGGAACGCATGCGCAGCGCCCTGTTGGCACGCACGATCCTTGGCGCCGAGGCGCTGTCGTGGCTGGACGGCCCCGTGCTGACGGAGCTGTTCGGCGCGATCAATCCAGCCCCGATGCCGACCGGGTTCGAGGCACAGTTACACAAGATCGTGCGCCAGGCTGTCGCAGCCACCCGTGACTACGAGCAGAAGGCACGCAGGGCGGTCTTCGCCCCGGACACCACCGTGCCGCCGTCGGCCGAACAGCTAGCCGCCGCGCCTACTCCCGGAGCGACTGCTGCCAACACCAAAGTCGGCCCTGCTGCCCAGGCTGCGGAACCGGTCGCGCCGCCGCCCAGCGCGGCAGCGGGCGCCGCTTCCCTGTTCCAGCCATTTGCCACCGCGGCAGTCGCGGCCACGACGACCACGGGCCAGCCGGTAGCGGCAGAGCCCGTAGCAACGACCATCCCGCCTGCCACGCCACCGAGCGCGCCGGCAGCGGGCGCCATCGATGCCGCCGCCATCGGCCGCGCGCGCCGCGACGCGCCGGACCCATTCACCTTGCTGCTGGGCGGATCGCGAATGATGAGCGAGTTCTTCCGCGCGCTCGCCCAGGACGTCACCGCCGGCAAGGTCAAGGTCGCGTGGGCCGAGAAAGGTCTGGTGCTGCCCAAAAAGGTGCTTGGCAACTACGGCATCGCCAGCGACACGCTGATCGAAAAGCTGCGCAAGGAGAACTTGCTGTACGCCTTGCAGGGCACCGACCTCGTCCTCACGGAGCGAATCGGTACGCTGATCTTGCCACGCCCCAACAACCCGACCTAATTCCATGGTTCGCTACATCAATCACTTCCGCCCCATGTTCGAGGCCCGCGCGGCGGCCGGCTGGGCGCTGGGCCTGATGCTGATCTCCGCCTCGG
>NZ_BAAILO010000518.1:4329-5743 GCF_054589115.1 Cupriavidus sp. 8B
TCGCATGGCCATCTCGACCAAGTGGCTCGCAAAGATTCGGATCGACCAACTGCTAGACGAGAGCGCGAAGCTGCGCCAACGCGACGATGCCATGTATCTCGGCACCGGATTCGAATGGACGCAGAGGCACTGTCAGATCGCTCACGACATCCTGCGCATGCCAACTTCGGAAATCCCGGGCCTGCCACGCTGGCTGCCCACGAACATTACCCGTGCCATTGAGGCCAGGTTTGCCCCCGCGAACAGCATCCCGGATCGTACCCCGCAGGGCCAGTCGTGGATCCACGGCATGGAGCCGAAGAAGGTTCGCGTGCCTCTGCATTACAAGGCGCTCGGCGGTCATACGGCGGTGGGTGGCACAACCGGCGCAGGCAAGACCCGAACCTATGAGATAATTTCGACACAAGTGATACATAATGGCGAAGATGTTTTAATCGTCATTGATCCAAAAAATGATCGTGATCTCAAAAAACGCATAAAAAGAGAATGCGAGCGCACCGGGCGCAAGTTCCTGTACTGGAAGCAGGCCGCGCCGTCGGAGTCGATCCGCCTCAACCCGCTGGAAAACTGGTCGCAGCCTTCCGAAATCCCCAGCCGCATCGCGCAGCTGATGGAGGAAGGCCCGTTCCGCGACTTCGCGTTCCTCTTCATCGACCGCGCCGTCAAGGGTGAGTTGTACGTGGGCGACAAGCCCAACCTGCGCTCCATCCTCAATTACGCGCAGTCCGGCATCAACAGCCTGCTGGAGCGCTGCCTCAAGCGCTTCTTCCCCGAGGCAGGCATGGCCGACTGGGAGGACGAGGTCAACGGCTTCATGCAGAAGCTTGGCCAGAAGAGCGGCGCCACCCTGCTCGACGGCATGGTGCAACTCTACCTCCAGCGCTTTGCCAACGTCGGGCGCGGCCATGAGTCGATTGACGGCCTGGTCTCGACCTTCACGCATGACCGCGAGCACTACATGCGCATCATTGCGTCCGCCCTGCCCCTGCTGCAGATGCTCGCCACCGGCGAGACCGGTCTGATGCTGGCGCCCAAGGCGGATGACTTCGAGGACGACCGGGAGATCTGGGACATCGACAAGATCATCAAGCAGAAGGCAGTGCTGTGCGTCGGGCTCGATTCCATGTCCAACAGCATCGTCGCCAAGGCCATTGCCTCGATGATCCTGTCCGACATCGCATCGGTGGCCGGCACGATCTACAACTTCTACGACAAGCCGCCAGGGGTCGTGCTCATCATCGACGAGGTGGCCGAGGCGATCAACGAGCAGGTGATCCAGATCCTCAACAAGGGCCGCGGCGCGGGCTTCAAAGCCTTTGTCGCCTTCCAGAGCCGCTCGGATTTGGAGGCGAAACTCGGTAACGCAGCAAAAATGCTGCAGGTCTTGGCGAACTTAAACAACCAGATCATCTTA
>NZ_BAAILO010000519.1:0-233 GCF_054589115.1 Cupriavidus sp. 8B
CTGGCCGCCGATCAGGCGCACCATCTCGCCGGAGAAATCTGCCCAATTCCTTTCCAGGTCGATGCGCCAGTTACCCAGGCGCGCAATGCGCTGTGCTTCGGCAAGCGCGGCCTGGCTCTCGCGCAAGCTTCGCGTCATGCCATCCGCCACGGCGAGGGCGCGCGTACGAGAACTCGACAGCGCATACGCCAACCCACTCAGCAAGAGGCTGATGATCAGTCCGGATCCGAGTA
>NZ_BAAILO010000520.1:0-1995 GCF_054589115.1 Cupriavidus sp. 8B
GCGTTTCGCTGGTTCAATTAGCGGCATCCAAACAGGTGCCCTAATGCCACTGTTCTCCCGCCGCAACGAATCCAAGAAGGTCCTCTCTCCCGCCCCTGGCATGTACGCAGGTGAGGACGTCATGCAGTTCCTGTTCGACCGCACCGCACGTGTGATGGTCGAGCGCAATCACTGGAAGCTGGCCGCGCTGGTGGCCGCCCTGGTGGCGGTGGCGGCAGTGATGACGCGCCAACCGCCCGAGCCGGTCGTGCGCGTGGTCGGCGTGTCGGCCGATGCCAACGGCAAAGCGGTGGCGCGGGAATTGGACGCATACCAGCCTAAGGCGCTGGAAATCCAGGTTGCATTCCGCGACGTGGTGACACGCATGTTCACGATCGAGCCGGTGCTGGCAGCCGAGATCGAGGACTCGCGCATCTTCCAGAATATCAACGCCGTGAAGAAGCAGATGGTGGGTGCCGCTCGCAAGCAGTTCGAGGACTGGCTGGCGGAGGACGCGCCGTTTCGCGCCATCGCGCAAAGCCCCTCGCTGGTGCGCGAGGTGCAGGTCACCAACATTGCCTTGCTGCCGGACAACACCGTCGCGGTGGAGTTTGTCACGTCCACCCGCGACGAGGGCACGAAGCCGCGCAAGCAGCGTTATGCGATGACCTTCCGCTACCAGATTGATCCCCCGAAGAGCGACGCGGCCCTCTCAGCCAATCCGTTTGGCATCTATCCCGTGTTCTTCAGCATCCAAAAATCCGCCGCCTGAGCCATGTCCCACTCCTTGCGTTCCCGTTTCTCCGTCGTTGGCCTGACAGCGGCCATCTGCCTGATGCTGTCGGCAGGCCCCGGCTTCTCGGCCGACAAGCCATCGCGAAAGGCGCCGCCGCGGCTGCCTGCACTGGGCATTGGCGACATGGCCGACGCCATGAACCCGATGAATCCGTTTAATGGCGGGGTCGAGCCGGTAGCCTTGCCCGGTGACTCCCGCCTGGTGGTGTTTCCCTACAGCGCGGATCAGATCTTCCGCGTGCTCACCGCCCCGTTGAAGACGACGACGATCGAGTTCGGTCCCGACGAGCAGATCGTGGGCGATCCGGCCTGGGGCGAGAACATCCGCTGGAGCTTTGACACGGACGGCGCGAACCACCTGTATGTAAAGCCGAACGGGCCCGGTCTGGTCAACACGCTGTCGGTCAATACCAACAAGCGCAGCTACGAGTTCACGCTGGTGTCCTCGCCGCTGGGCGGGATCTTCTACCAGAAGGTGCGCTTCCGCGTTCAGGCCCCATTTGGCGCCAAGTCGAAGGCGCGCGCCGAGCAGTCGGGGGCGCCGGAAGAGCGCGATGGCGGCGCGGCGCTGCCCGATGCGGTTGCAGTTTCCCCCGACAAGCTGAATTTCGACTATGGCGTGTCGGGTAGCGCGAGTTTCAAGCCCGAGACGGTGTTTGACGACGGCAAGGCAATCTGGATGCGCATGCCCAAGGCCGCCGATTGGCCGGTGGCGTTGGTCAAGGACGGCAGCGACTACGTGGTGGCGAACTTTATCCGGCGCGGCGACTTCCTTGTGCTGCAGCGTCTGGCCGACGAGGTCGCGCTGCGCTCGGGCGATACCGAAGTGACGGTGCAGCGCGGCAAGCGCCGCATCCTTGGCCTGTTCTGAGCGAGGCGCGCACCGTGAAGCAGCCCGTGACTGACGTTTCCGACGCGAAGACGCGCCTGACCAGCGGCAAGGTGCCGCGCAACATCGTCACCACCCTCGGCGTGGTCGCGGCGGTGGCGGTGGGTACGCTCGGCTATTTCTACCAGAGCGGCATGGAGTCGGACCAGGCTAAGGAGGCCGAAGCGAAAAAGGCCAAGAAGCTGCAGGAGCGCACCAGCAGCCCGGACAGCGGCGGACTGGACCAACTCATCCGCCAGCAGCAGGAGGAAGCGCGCAGGCTGGCGGCACTGCAGGCGGCATCGGCCACCAAGGCCGAGCCGGCAAGCAAGGCCCCGGTCATGACGGCAAAG
>NZ_BAAILO010000521.1:0-5906 GCF_054589115.1 Cupriavidus sp. 8B
GCTGGCATCAAATTGTCGGCGTTGTCTTGTCATCTGTTTCCTCGTCGATATGGATTGTCACCCTATCGACCTGTCCGAGGAAATTAGACCACTGCATTTGGCCCCCGGCCGCTCTTTTTGCCTGCCGACGAGGAGTCTTTCGCCCCATCCGGGTCGCCTTCTTTGCCTACTTTCTTGGCGAGACAAGAAAGTAGGTCGCCTCCCCGCAGGGGAGGTGAAACGGCCTTTGACTTTAAGCCTTTGACTTTGACTTTGAAGTCAACAGCCCAAAAACCACCAACAACCTACACCGCCCCCCTCACTGAAGGCGCCCGACCGGACACCCCAGCCCGCACCGAAGTCGCCTCGATCTCCGCAATCAACGGCTCGATACGAGCAAGCTGAGCACGATTATCGTGATCCCACGGATGAAACCCCGGCCGGAAATAATCAAACCACTCCGGCATCATCTTGCGCAACACACCAGGCTTGCCCCACAGGAACCGCACCACGCCGCCAAAGCCACCGAGCTTGTTGCGGCACTCGCGATCCGCCATCACCAGCCGGATGTGGAACACGAACACCATCGCCCAGAACGTCACGGTGGTGGTGAGCATGGTGAAGGTGCGCAGCAGATACCGATAGAGCCCAGGCTTCATCACGGCATTCCAGACATCGTAGGCCACGGCCTTGTGCTCGGTCTCTTCCAGCGCGTGCCAGATCCACACCTGGTGATAGCCGGGCTCGGAGTCACCCATCTGGTCCGGGTCCGCCAGCAGGCCGCCGGCAAGCATCGCGGTGTAATGCTCGAGCGCAATGGTGTGCGCGAGCTGCCATGACCTGGGCAGTATCTTGCGCAGCAGTTTAAGCAGCTTGGCCACGAACTGGTCGAGCGGCTCGGCGGGCAGCCCCGCATCCGTCATCAGCCGGTTGTAGAGAATATGCTCGCGCGTGTGCATGGCCTCCTGGCCGATAAAGCCCACGATGGCGCGCTTGAGCTCGGGGTCGGTCACGTCGTCGCGATAGGCGCGCACGCTGTCCATGAAGAAGCGCTCGCCCGCCGGGAAGAAGATCGAAAGCGCGTTGACGAAGTGGGTGACATGGCGGCCCCGCACGTGCCAGTCGCTGATGCGGCTGGCGGGCAAGTGGGGATGCACATCGCGTCGGACTGGCATCATGATGGGTACTCCTGTCGATTCGTGGAATGCGTCGGGTGCGTCAGGTGCGTCGGGGGTTTCGGCGGTGGCTTCAGCGCCCGTCGAGAAAAGGCAGCAGGTCCGCCGCCACGCGTTGCGGATCCTCTTCCATCGGGATATGGCCAAGGCCCGCGTAGCGCTGCAGCCGCGCGCCCGGAATGCGCCCGGCAAAGGCTTGCGCATGCGCCGGCGGGATCCAGCGGTCGCGCTCGCCCCACAGCACCAGCGTGGGCGAGCGGATGCCGTTGAGCGCCACCGTGTCGAGCGCATCGAAATCCAGCTTGGGCACCATGCGGCCGACGGCTTCGCGGCTGCCCTCGGCGTAGAAAAAATCGACATAGCGGCGGAAGGTGCCTTCGTCCACGCGCGAGGCATCGCCGTAGACGTCGCGCGTGGCGGCGCGGATCACGAACTCCGGCAGCAGCCACGGTGCCGACCAGCGCACCGGCGCGTGGTTGAACAAGGCGATATAGAGCGGCAGCTTCATCGGGAAACCCGCGGCGTCGATCAGCACCATCTTGTCGACGCGGCCGGGATGGCGCGCGGCCATGTCCCATGCGATCAGGCCGCCCAGCGAGTTGCCGATGACGCTGGCGCGCTGCAGGTGGATGGCATCGCAAAAGGCGTCGATGAAGCGGCGGTACGTGTCGACGTCCATGGTAAGAATGCGCCCGCGCGCATGGCGCAACGGCCCGGTCAGGCCAAACGGCGGCAGGTCCACGCGCAGCACGCGATAGCGTTGCGCGAGCGCCGGCATCACGCCTTGCCAGGTGTGCAGCGAGGCGCCGAAGCCGTGGATCAGCAGCAGCGGCTCGCCGTCGGGCACGCCTTCATCGGTGTAATGCACCAGCGTGCCCATCACCTGCACCCAGCGCGAAGCGGGCAGCGCGTAGCGTCTGGCGAGCGTTTCACGTGACAAGCTGAACAGCCCTACACGGCCCTGGCCGAACCAGCGCGTGAGGGCGCCGGGGGGCTGCGAGAGGCGGCTGTCCGCCGGCATGGCGACGCGGTTCATTGCGCGTCTCCGCCGTTGCCGCTGGCCTTGGCCGGCACCGTGTTGGGCACGTCCGCGACAGGCTTGCCGAGCGGCCCTTTGCGGCGCGCGTCGAACACCACCAGCTTCTGGTAGGCGGCGGGCAGCAGCCGCGCCATCATGTCGGCGGCAACCGCATCCGGCCCGATCAGCACGCGGCGGCGGTTGTGGCGCACGCCGTTGAGGATCACGCGCGCGGCCTTATCCGCCGTGGTGATGAAGTACTTCTCGAACTCGTCGCGGCCCTGCTGCTCGTCGTGCACCAGGAAGCCGGTGACATTCGCCGAAATGCGGCTGGCCTGCGCAATATTGGTCTTGATGCCGCCCGGGTGCACGCAGGTCGCGGACACGCCGCAGTCGAGCATGTCGAGTTCCTGCCGCAGCGATTCGGTGAAGCCGCGCACCGCGTACTTGCTGGCGTTGTAGCCGCTCATGCCGGGCTGCGCGAAGATGCCGAAGATGCTCGACGTATTGATCACGTGGCCTTCGCCGCTAGCCTTCAGGTAGGGCAGGAACGCCTTGGTGCCATGCACCACGCCCCAGAAGTTGATGCCCATGATCCACTCGAGATCCTCGTAGCTCATGCCCTCGATGGTGCTCGACAGCGCCACGCCGGCGTTGTTGAAGATCAGGTTGATGCGCCCGTGCGTGCGCGCGGCCTGCTCGGCCCACGCGTACATCGCCGCGCGGTTCGATACATCCACGCAGTGCTGCGTGAAGACCACGCCCGGCGCCGTGCGCATGACCTCGGCCACCGTCTGCGCCAGGCCCTTTTCATTGCGGTCCGACAGCGCCAGCTGGCAGCCTTCGCGTGCCAGCGCGAGCGCCAGCGAGCGGCCCATGCCTGAGCCTGCGCCGGTAATGGCGGCCACCTTGTTCTTGAAATCCTTCATGCGGTGTCTCCTCGGTGTTCTTCTGGTGTTCTTCTGGTGTTCTTTTGGTCTTGTTCTCGGCCGGGCACGAAGCGCGCTCACGCCCGGGTGGCCTGGGTGGCTTCGCTGGCCGTCGCACCTGCTGTCGCCGGTCTGGCCGCGAGCGCGTGGTGCGTCAGCGGACGGATCTCGTAGTCGGCCATGCGAAAGCGCGCGGTGGCGCGGCGGAACTGCCAGGTGAACCCGGGCCACAGCGTGGTGTTCTTGCCGGTCTTGGGGTCGAGGTACCAGCTCACGCAGCCGCCCTCCGACCACACCGCGCCAACGAGCTTGCGCTGCAGCCCGGCGTTGTAGTCGCGCTGCGCGGGCGCTCGCACGTCGATGGCCTGCACGCGGTGCCGGCCCATGGACTTGAGCGCGCCGAGGATGTAGTTCACCTGCGACTCGATCATGAACACCATCGAGCTATGCCCGAGGCCGGTGTTGGGGCCCACCACCAGGAACAGGTTGGGGAAGCCGGCCACGGTGGTGCCGAGATACGCCTCGGCGCCATCGCGCCATGCGTCGAGCAGGTCGGCGCCGCGCTGGCCGAGGATGGCGCCGCGCGGAATCGGATCGGTGGCGTGAAAGCCGGTGCCGAAGATGATGCAGTCGGCCGGGCGGCGGGAGCCGTCGCGCATCACGATGGCGTCTTCCTCTACATGGTCGATACCCTGGGTCACCACTTCCACATTGGCGCGCGCCAGCGCCGGGTAGTAGTCGTTGGAGATCAGCACGCGCTTGCAGCCGATGGTGTAGTCCGGCGTGACGGTGGCGCGCAGTGTGGGGTCGGCGACCTGCCGCTTGATATGGCGGCGTGCAATGCGCGCCACCACCGTCATCAGCTTCGGATGCACCACGAAGCCAAGCACGCGCGACTCCAGCGCCCAGTAGATGCCGGTGCGCATCAGCTTTTGCGTGAGCGGCAGGCGGCGGAACAGCCAGCGCTCGGTGGCCGACACCTTGCGATCGGGCTTGGGCATGATCCACGGCGGCGTGCGCTGGAACAGGTCCAGGTGCGCCACCTGCGGCGCGATCTGCGGCACGAACTGGATGGCGCTGGCGCCAGTGCCGATCACCGCCACGCGCTTGCCCGCCAGCGGGTAGTCATGGTTCCAGTGCTGCGAGTGAAACGCCTCGCCGCGAAAACGCGCCAGGCCCGGGATATCGGGATACGCCGGCCGGCTCAGGCCGCCCATGCCCGACACCAGCACGCGAGCCCGAACGCGCTTGCCATCGGCCATGTCGAGCTGCCAGGTGCCGCTGGCGTCGTCCCACGCGGCGCGGCGCAGTTCGTGATTCAGGCGCAGGTGCGCTCGCAGGCGGAACTGGTCGGTGCAGCGCTCCAGGTAGGCGCGGATCTCCGGCTGCGGCGAAAACATGCGCGACCAGTTGGGGTTGGGCGCGAAGGAGAACGAGTACAGGTGCGACTGCACATCGCAGGCGCAGCCCGGATAGTGGTTGTCGCGCCAGGTGCCCCCCACCGAGCCGGCTTTCTCGAACAGGGCGAAGTTATGCAGGCCTGCCTGCTTGAGGCGGATCGCCATGCCCAGCCCGGCGAAGCCGGTGCCGATGATGGCGATATCGCAGTACTCGGTGGGGCCGTGGCCCTCCGGTGATGGCCGGGCTGTGGATAACTCTGGGGGCAGGTCCGCTGGCGCGTTCATGGGCTGTCTCTCGTGTCGCTGGCGTGCACGGCGGGATGCCGTACTGCATCGCAACATCATTGATTGTGACATTGATGGATGTCATCGTAGGCACGCCAGCGCCCCGGGTCAACACGGGGATTTGAATCGTTCTTCTAATTTTTAGCGGATTTTAGTGGCGCTTTGAGCGCATGAAACAAGCAGAAAGCGCGTTTTCCCGCACTGGCGGGCGTACCCACCGCTGCGTTTGAAACCGGCCCCGATCCACCGAAGTTGCCGAAAAGCGGCGGCTGCTATCCCGGCACGCGGCCCAGCAACCGCTTGCGCCAGGCATTCGGGGTTTCCTGCGTCCAGCGTTTGAACGCATGGCTGAACGCGCTCTGCTCCGAAAAGCCGAGCAGCATGGCCAGCTGGGCGAGGCTGATGGCGGGGTCCGCGAGGTAGTGCTCGGCCTGCGCGCGGCGCACGCCCTCGACCAGCGCGGAGTAGTTCAGTCCCTGCGCCTGCAGCCGCCGCTGCAGCGTGCGCACCGGCAAGCGCAGGTGTGCCGCCACCGCCGCGATCGGCACGTCGCCCCGATGCAGCGCGCCGCTGATAAAGGCACGCGCCTGCGCGATCTCACCGGCGCCGTCCGCCTCCAGCGCGCGCAACTGGGCCTGGGCGATACGCGTCATCTGCATCTGCATTTGCGCATCGGCCTGCATCGAGGAGCGCGCCAGCAGCGCGGGATCGATGTGCATGGCGTGGCGGCCGGCGTTGAAGGCCACCGGGCAGCCGAATACCTGCGCGTAATCGTCGGCGTGGCCACCGGGCGGCGCCGCGTGGGGAAACTCGATGCGCTCGGCAAAGAAGCCGTCACCCACCAGCCAGCGGGCAAAGCAGATCCACGTGGCCATGTGCAGCTCGTGCGCGTGGCGCGACAGCGGGCCGTGCAGGGCTTCCCACGTCATCCACGCGCCCTGCGCCGTTTCATACAGGCGGGTGCGGCCGATATCGTTGGCCAGCACCTCGTAGCGGATGCCTTGCAGGATGGCCTCGCGCACGGTGGGCGTGGTCAGCACCACGTAGCCCATCTCGGCGTAGTGGCGCGGCCGGAAGGCCGCGCCCGCGTGCAGGCCAGCCCGCGGATCGCCGGCAGCGC
>NZ_BAAILO010000521.1:6031-6486 GCF_054589115.1 Cupriavidus sp. 8B
CGTGGCGGGGCCGGCCGCGCATTCGAGCAGGGCGGCATCGAGCCCGGCGAGCGCGAGCTGGTCGGCCAGCGCAATGCCGGCGGCCTCGCCATAGTCAAGCACGGTGCGCAGGTAAGGCAGCGACACGGTGCCGGGCGATGCGCAGGCAATGTCGGTGATGGCGGCGGGGAGCGCCGCGTTGGCGCGTGGCATCAAATCACCTGTCATGCGGGATCAAGACCGGGGACCGATCTTTATCCAAACTGCGGCGAGCGTCAATGCGGGCTATCCGCAACGGACAACGACGTGAGCCGAAGCCGACAAGATGCGCCGAAGCCCTCTGGAACGACGACGGTGTTTACTCCCTCTCCCACAAGTGTGCTGAGGTTTGCCCACAAATCGGCGTCCTCGATAAGGCAGTGCTACTTGTAAACACAATCTGACGGTGTTAACTTCAGTCGACCCCTTTGACTATG
>NZ_BAAILO010000522.1:0-1427 GCF_054589115.1 Cupriavidus sp. 8B
AACCAGCATGTCCGACGGCTCGGCCGCCAGCGCCTGGTCGAAGCCGACCATCTTCACGTCCGCGCGGCACGGCCTTGACGCCGTGTCGAAGGCCGCGTCAACCCTTGCACGCTCCGCAGCAGGAAGATACGGCGCAGCGCTGACGACGAACAGGGTCCGCACCGAAGGGCACCGGTCGGCTACGGCGACGGCTTTGTCCCAGAGCGCGCTGTCAGAGACAGGGGCGCAGGCGACCAGCGCTTGCGCCCCTGTCTCATTGACGATAGCGGCGATATAGTCGACCTCCAGCATCGGGTTGATTGGACTGGCGATGCCGGCAGCCTGCGCGCCCAGCAAGGCGTAATGGGTCTGGGGGAGATTGGGCAGCAGCAACGTCACCGCCGTGCCGGTTGTAATGCCGGCGCGGTGGAAGGCGTTGGCCGCTTGCGTCACGCGCGCCTTGAGGGTTGCGTAATCGACGACAAATTCTGGCGCGTCAGCCGCCCCGGTCATGACGAAGCGCAACGCGGTCTTGTCCGGATGACTGTCGCAGGCTTGGCACAGCAGTTCGTAAGTGTTCTGCGCGGGCAGCTTTTCCTGCCAGGGCGTGCGTTCGAAGTCGTCGATGTCGGCCTGGGTCCGGATGCCGCCGGTACGCGTCCAGCGATCGTGTGTGGTATCTGGCATATTGTCTCCTTGTATTGGCTTTTTTTTAGAGTCGCCCTGGCAGCAGGACGGCCCGCCGGGGTTGGCCTTGCTCGACGTGCAGGTACGCCTGCCCGGCCTGGCTGAGCGTAAAGGTCTTCACCGCAGGCGGGGCCAGCGCCGTCGCGCAATCGGCCAGTGCCTGCAAGGCCGAAGGGTTCGGGCGGAAAGTCGTCCACCCATAGCGCGCGCCCTTCGGTATCAGGCCGTGTTTGCCACGCTTGCCAACCAGCGTGGCCACGCCGCCTCCGAGCAGTCCCAGCCGGTCAAAGTTGCCGAGCAGCGGATGGACAGTGGTCGCGTGACCGGCCGCGTCGGGCGCCAGCAGTTGCAGCAGGTCCGCTTCGTCGTCCCAATTGGCGAAATTCAGAGTGGCGGCAAAATGCCGCGGCAGGCTCGCCAGCGATTGGCGGTGGCGATCGACGAGTTCGGCTGCGCCGGCGGCCAGGCAGGCATCGAGCCCGTTACGTCCGCCGACGGCGGTAACATTTGCTCCCAGCCTGTGCAGCGACCAGACCGCGATCTGGCCCAGGCCGCCGGTCGCGCCGTGCACGAGCACGGGACGCCCGTTCACGGTCTCGCGGCAGATCCCGGCGTCGGCGAACGCGCGCGTCACGGTCAGGAAGTTGTACGGTAGCGTTGCCAGCGCGGCGGCCGGGATGGACGACGGCCTGAGGCAAGCGTGTTCGGCGCGCATGGTGACATGGGTGGCATGCGTGCCCGCACTCGATGGCGGCTTGGCG
>NZ_BAAILO010000523.1:0-251 GCF_054589115.1 Cupriavidus sp. 8B
TCGGTTGCGCGGAAGTCATAGCCGTACTTGTCGGCGGGCACCGAGGTGCGGAACTCATAACCGTACTTGTCACCGGCGTGGGTGTCCTTGGCGGAAGCGGCCTGGGCGGCGCCGATGGCGGCGAGCGACAGCACGAGGGTGGAAGCGAGCTTGAGGGCGAAGGTCTTGGTCATGATGTTCTCCAGTATCTTAAAATTCGTTGAATTTCATTGATTGTTCGCTGCGACTGCCAGAACGTTGCTTTGTTTGTG
>NZ_BAAILO010000524.1:0-278 GCF_054589115.1 Cupriavidus sp. 8B
TATTCGGACTCGCTTTCGCTACGCCTTCCCTAATCGGTTAAGCTTGCCACTGAATGTAAGTCGCTGACCCATTATACAAAAGGTACGCCGTCACCCCGCTTTAAGCGCGCCACGATCTATTTCACCGTGTTGGCTTTTGACGATCATCACTGCGTGATAATCGCCGAAAGCGCTTAAAGCGGGGCTCCGACTGTTTGTATGCATGCGGTTTCAGGATCTATTTCACTCCCCTCCCGGGGTTCTTTTCGCCTTTCCCTCACGGTACTGGTTCACTATCG
>NZ_BAAILO010000525.1:0-38597 GCF_054589115.1 Cupriavidus sp. 8B
TAAATGCTAATTTACATGGCTACATAATAGTCTCAAAAAATGGCCGACACCCAGCGCCGATGCGGGTTCCGGCTATTCGAGAAGCCAAAGCTCGGGTTAGAAGAAGTGTCGGAAGCGAAGTCAGCGCAGGTCATCCCAAGCGCAGTAGCGATCCCCGTTCCTATCATGAAACAGGAATTCGTGATCGCGCGCTTCAGGAAGGAGTTCCACGGCGAGGCATTGCGCGCTTTCGAAGGAGCAATGGAGCGATAGCCTGCTGCCTTGCTTCAGGCAGATCTCCAGCATTGCCGAATCCTCTAAAAAAATCACTTGTGCGACGCCGGCTTGTTCCACGATGACCTGCAGGCCAGGCCCTGGCAACTCGAGCTTCACCATCCCATCTCGCGCCAGGAACTTTAAGCCAGCCTCGTCGGGCCTGCAGAGTCCATCCATTGCCGCGCTACGCAAGCTCATGGGCTCACTCGCAATCCGACGAGACACATCACCGTTGCTATTGGAATGCACGCTGGTCATAGCGAATCCTTTTGCAGATACTTCTTGCCATCGCCGCCATCGGCCTGGCAATTTTCCCAGTTTTCAACGCTTGCGCGGACGACTCCTTTGCTATCTGCCACACGCTTCATGATTTCTCGCAGATGCCAGCGGTGCGGAACATACTGAAGGTCGCGTGCAGCACGCCTTGCGGCGGATCAACCCTTGCGCGTCGGGATCGTCGACGCCTCGCCTTGAGCAGCGAGGCGCTGGTATCGGCCGCGCTGCACGAACTCTTTCCGGACAAAAAAGTGGCACGAGCGTCGGTCAGCGTTGCGAGTTGATCGGTGCAGGAGGGGCTTGCGCAGGCTCACAACGGGGCGATGAGTCCCTGGATCTTCGTGGCGACGCTCCGCGGAGTCATGGCGATGGGCCGCCACACTCGCTACCAACTGGATGCGATACTCGCAATGTCGCGAATGAGCCGGATTGTCGTATGCCGTCAGCTTACGCAAGAATGGTTCGTGAAGCCGGGCAAACGTCGCGCCCACAGCGCGGATGGCTTCCCTCACTCGACACGTGTGGCTCAAGCGGGATGCTCTGCCAACTTGCCCTGCTTTCCTCGATCTGGCTCATTGCGCACTTCCTTCGCCCGGAGTCCCACTTTTCGGATTCGGATGCCTGTGTCACAAGAGCTACGGCCGGAAGGCACCTTCTCCGGGAAAAAAAGCCCCCACCTTACGGGTGGGGGTGGGCCATTTGCAGCACCTAGTGGAGAACTCTTCTCTACTACTTCACTGCCACTACCTCCGATAGAGCACAACATCGCGTCACGTTATTTGGCTGCGCCCTTCGGCCCCCCACCACAGACGTGGAGAACACAAACCGCCAATTACCGGAAACACTAGCTTTGCCGAGGGTCTGTGTGCTCATCCACCCGACATCAAGCCGTGGCCTTGACCATCTCCTCGACCACCTTCTTCGCGTCGCCAAACACCATCATGGTCTTGTCCATGTAGAACAGTTCGTTGTCCAGCCCGGCGTAGCCCGCGGCCATCGAACGCTTGTTGACAATGATGGTCTTGGCCTTGTAGGCCTCCAGGATCGGCATGCCGGCAATCGGCGATTTCGGGTCGGTCTTGGCCGACGGGTTCACCACGTCGTTGGCGCCGAGCACCAGCACCACGTCGGCCTGGCCGAACTCGCTGTTGATGTCTTCCATCTCGAAGACCTGGTCGTACGGCACCTCGGCCTCGGCCAGCAGCACGTTCATGTGGCCCGGCATGCGGCCCGCCACCGGGTGGATCGCGTACTTCACCGTCACACCCTTCTCGGTCAGCTTCTCGGTCAGTTCCTTCAGTGCGTGCTGGGCGCGCGCCACGGCCAGGCCGTAGCCCGGCACGATGATGACCGTCTCGGCGTTGCCCATCAGGAACGAGGCGTCATCGGCCGAACCCGACTTCACGTTGCGCTGCACTTGCGAACCGCCTGCTGCGCCTGCTGCCGCATCGCTGCCAAAGCCGCCCAGGATCACGTTGAAGAACGAACGGTTCATCGCCTTGCACATGATGTACGAGAGAATCGCACCGCTTGAGCCCACCAGCGAGCCCGCGATGATCAGCATCGGGTTGTTCAGCGAGAAGCCAATGCCCGCCGCCGCCCAGCCCGAATACGAGTTCAGCATCGACACCACCACCGGCATGTCGGCGCCGCCGATCGGGATGATGATGAGCACGCCGAGCACGAAGGCAATGGCGAGCATCACCAGGAACGGCATCCAGTCCTGCGTCATGAAGAACGCAATGCCGAAGCCGACCATCGCGACCGCCAGGGCCAGGTTCAGCATGTGCTGGCCGGGGAACACCACAGGCGCGCCCTGGAACAGGCGGAACTTGTAGCGTCCGGCCAGCTTGCCGAAGGCGATCACCGATCCGGAGAACGTGATGGCGCCGACAAAGCAGCCGATGAACAGCTCGATACGGTTGCCCATCGGGATCTCGTGCGAGCCGGCCGCCGCGATACCGAAGGCGGCAGGTTCCGCCACGGCTGCCACGGCAATGCACACGGCGGCCATGCCGATCAGCGAGTGCATGGCGGCCACCAGCTCGGGCATCTTGGTCATTTCGACCTTCTTCGCCACGTAGGCGCCGATGCCGCCGCCGACCACCAGCCCGGCGAGAATCAGCGCCAGGCCTGAGCCTACGCCCGCGCCGCCGTCGGAGAGAAATTCGCTCTTGAGCTTGGCAATCAGCGCCACCGTGGTGAGCGCCGCCACCGCCATGCCGATCATGCCGAAGGCGTTGCCCTTGCGGGCCGAGGCCGGATGCGACAGGCCCTTCAATGCCTGGATGAAGCAGACCGACGCACCCAGGTAGAACAGCGTCACCATATTCATGGACAGGGCATTCATCGCGGCATCTCCACCAGTCCTGCGCCAGCGTGCGCCGGCACATTGGCCTCGGCCTTCACCTTGGGCGCCTTCTTGCGGAACATCTCCAGCATGCGTTGCGTGACCAGGAAGCCGCCGAACACATTGACGGCGGCCAGCGCCACCGCCAGCGTGCCCATGGTGCGGCCCACGCCGCCTTCGGTCAGGCCAGCCGCCAGCATGGCGCCGACGATGATGATGGCCGAGATCGCATTGGTCACCGCCATCAGCGGCGTATGCAGCGCGGGCGTGACGGTCCAGACCACGTGGTAGCCCACATAGATCGCCAGAACGAAGATGATCAGGTTGATCACCGTGTGGTTCACCATTTCCATGGATGTCTCCTTAGCAGGCCAATGCCTCTTCTTCCCGCCGCGTCATCAGGCAGGCGGTGACGATATCGTCGTCCTTGTTGATTACGAACTGGCCGTCCTTGTCGATCACCAGCTTGAGGAAATCCAGCACGTTGCGTGCGTAGAGCGCCGACGCGTCGGCCGCGACCATGCTGGCGAGGTTGGTGTACCCGACAAAGGTCACGCCATGGCGCTCGACCACTTCGTCAGCCACGGTCAGCGGGCAGTTGCCGCCCTGCGCAGCGGCCAGGTCAACCACCACCGAGCCCGGCTTCATCTGCTGCACGGTTGCTTCCTGCAGCAGCACGGGCGCCTTGCGGCCCGGAATCAGCGCCGTGGTGATGATGATGTCGGCCTGCTTGGCGCGCTCATGCACGAGTTCGGCCTGGCGGCGCATCCAGTCCGGTGGCATCGGGCGGGCATAGCCACCGACGCCTTGCGCGATCTCGCGCTCTTCATCGGTGATGAAAGGCACGTCCAGGAACTTGCCGCCGAGCGATTCGATCTGCTCCTTCACGGCGGGGCGCACATCGGACGCTTCGATCACCGCGCCCAGGCGCTTGGCCGTGGCGATGGCCTGCAGGCCGGCCACGCCGGCACCGAGGATCAGCACGCGCGCCGCCTTGACGGTCCCCGCGGCGGTCATCAGCATCGGCATGAAGCGCTGGTAATGGTGCGCGGCCACCAGCACGGCCTTGTAGCCGGCGATATTGGCCTGCGAGGACAGCACGTCCATGCTCTGCGCGCGCGTGGTGCGCGGCGCGGCTTCGAGCGCGAACGCGGTGATGCCGGCCGCCGCCATGCGCGCCTTGCTCTCGGCATCGAACGGATTGAGCATGCCCACCAGCACCGCACCCTGTTTCATTTGCGCCAGTTCCCCGGCTTCGGGTGCGCGCACCTTCAGCACGAGATCAGCGCCAAACGCCTCGGCGGCGCTGCCGATGGTCGCGCCGACGGCCTCGTAGGCGCTGTCAGGCTGGCTGGCCCGTACGCCAGCACCCGCCTGCACCACCACCTTGTGGCCCTGTGCGACATACTTCTTCACGGTTTCCGGGGTCGCGGCTACGCGCGATTCGTACGCGTGCGTTTCTACTGGCACTCCGATATTCATATGCGCCTTCTTGAGATAATTCGCGAAAGTCGTGATCGCCTTTAGCATCAACTCCGCCGCATAACGCAGCACTGCAATCCGGCGTTGGCCACGGCTGTGCGCAAGCTCCAGCCTGCACACACATCTTGTTCGGCTTAAATCGTCAGGCCACCGTCGACGACAATGCACTCGCCGTTCGTATAGCTCGACGCGTCCGACACAAGATAGAGCACCGTCCCGGCCATTTCCCGCGGCTCCGCGTGACGCCGCAGCGGGATATCGGCAAGCCATCGTTCGTAGATCGCCTGATCCTCGAACAGGGCACCCGCGAATTTCGTCTTCGTGAGGCCTGGAAGCAGCGCGTTCACCCTGATGCCGAGCGGTCCGCATTCCTTTGCGAAAGCCTTCGTCATATTGACGACGGCTGCCTTCGTGATCGAATAGATGCCCTGTTTGTCGCCGGGCTGCAATGCGTGCACCGACGCGGTATTGACGATCGCACCGCCGCCTTGCGCCTTCATCATCTTGCCGGCTTCGACGGACATGAAGAAGTAGCCGCGCACGTTCACTTCGACCGTCTTCTCGTATGCGCTGATGTCGGTGTCGAGGATATGGCCAAAATACGGATTCGCCGCCGCGTTGTTGACAAGGATGTCGAGGCGACCGTGCTTGTCGCGGATATGTGCAAACGTCGCGGCGATGTCCTCCACTCGGCCAACGTGGCACGCCAGCGCTTCAGCCTTGCCACCTGCCTCGACGATCTCGTCGGCAACCGCCTGACAGTCATCGAGTCTGCGGCTGGACACGATCACGAGCGCACCCTGTTCGGCGAGCAGCTTCGCAATTTCCTCGCCGATACCGCGGCTCGCGCCGGTCACGAGCGCGATCTTTCCGGTCAGGTGGAACAGGTTCGTTGCCATGCTTTGGTTCTCCAGTTGATTCGGTTTTTGATGGTGTGCTTCGGCGGCGTATGTCAAGCGTGCGCATTGATCACGCGCACGGCCTCCTCGGCCAGAGCCCGCGTCATGTCTCCGACTCGCAGGGCCGCCGTGCTTGACGCATTGCCCTTCAGTGCGCGAGCCTTCACGCCCTGAGCGATCGCGGCGAGCCTGAAGAAGCTGAACGCCAGGTAGAAATGCCAGTCGCGGATGGGTTCGATGCCGCGCAGCTCGCAATAGCGCGCGACAATTTCGGCTTCCTGCGGCACGCCGAGCGCGGCGCGATCCTGGCCGGCGAGACCCGGGACGAGGCCATCCGATGGCAGTCGCAGGCACATGCAGAAGTAAGCAAGATCGGCGAGCGGATTGCCAAGTGTGGAAAGCTCCCAGTCGAGGACGGCCTTCACGCGGTAGCTATCGCGCTCGAACATCACATTATCAATCCGGAAGTCGCCATGCACGAGCGTTGACGGACCTGCATCTTCGGGGCAGGCCCTCGGCAGCCAGCCGATCAACGTTTCCATCGCGTCGAGCCGTTCGGTCTCTGCCGCACGGTACTGCTTGGTCCAGACGCCGATCTGTCGCTCGAAGTAACTGCCAGGCCGGCCGTAGTCAGCAAGTCCGGCAGCCTCCACATCGATGTCATGCAGCGCCGCCATGGTCTGCAGCACCGCGTCGTAGCAGTCTGCGCGATCTGGCCGAGGCAGCTCTGGCAGGGCGGGATTCCAGAAGATGCGCCCATCCTCGAAGCTCATCACATAGAACATGCTGCCGATCACGTCGCGGTCCACGCACAGGTGATACGGACGCGCAACCGGCACCGCGGTCCCTGAAAGCGCGGTCAGGATCCTGAATTCGCGATCCACCGCGTGGGCGGACTTCAGCAGCTCGCCCAGCGGCTGGCGCCTGAGCACGTAGCGGCCGCTGCGCGACTGCAGCAGAAAGGTCGGATTTGACTGGCCTCCGGCAAATTTCTCCGCATCCAGAGGACCTTCGAAACCGGGTACATGGTTTTCCAGATAACCCGCCAAACTGGCGACATCGAGTTGTTGAGACGTTCTGGTCATCGTTGAATTTGATTTGCCCTGTGTGTTGCCGCTGCGAGCCGCGGTCCTCATGACGACGCCAAGCCGAGGGACCAAGCGTCAGATATCAGTAACGATGGGCACCCGTACCCGCGTGATGTAGTTCGCAGCCGCAACCTATGTTTGCTCCAGGCCGCGCATGCAAGGACGCTTCATGCGGCCTGTCTCGAACTGAAGCGCCAACCCGCCGGCCATCGGGTTGACCAGCGCGGCAACGTGCATCTGCTACTGACGGTCGAGTCGGAAAGTAATGCTGGAGGTTGCTGACGGTGATCCGGCGCGTAGCGCTTTTTTCGTGGAAATCGGCTTACAGGCCTGCCAGCACACCCTCATTTGAAAACAGAATCGGCCGGCCAGTTGCATCGATCAGCGCGGCGGTCAGCGCAGCCCGATCCGGGCGCTGCGCGACCTCCAGCGCCGCACCGTCTTCACGCTGCTTCACCACCAGCCCATCGAGTCCAACGGCAATGAGCCCCTTGCCCGCTGCGGCAAGACTGGTGACCGAACTCTTGGTTTCTGCCTTCAACGGTCGCCAGGTCGCCCCGCCATCGCTGCTCTGGAACAGGCTGCCGAGCAGGCCGCCCACAACGATCCGCCCATCGGGCATCGCCACGCCTGACCACAACGAGCCCTTCCCCCCCGTGGCGAGATAGTCCCAGTTCACACCACCGTCGGTCGACTTGAGCACGGCCCCCTGCTCAGCGGAGACATAGAGCGCGCCTTGCCGATCGGCAAATACGTGGTAGAGATTGCGGTCCGCCTTGCCACCGCCGGGCGGCTTGGGCAGCGGGGTGCGAGCCCACGTCTTGCCGCCATCATGGGTCTGAAGCATCAATGACCACAGGCCCACAGCAATGCCGTCGTGGTCGTTCGTAAAGAGCACCGAGAACAGCGGCTGATCGACCGCCGTGTCCATGCGCTGCTTGCTCCAGGTTTCACCGCCGTCGTTGGTCGCAAGGATCACGCCCCACTGCCCCACGATCCAGCCGTGCCGGTCATCGGTAAACGTGACGGCGGACAGCGTGGCGGAAACCGGCACCGTACGAGCCTGCCGATAGGTCTTGCCGTCGTCGTCGGAGAGCAGAACGATGCCGTGCTCCCCCACGGCGACGATGCGTTTGCCGGCGCGCGTGGCGTCCAGCAGCATCATGTGGGTCGGCGCGCTCCACGTGTGCGCGGGCTTCGCAGCCCACGTGGCGACCGTGCCTTCCGATGGTGCTTGTGCAAATGCTGCCGTGGCGATGCACAGCGCAATGCTGGTCACAAAAGTCTTGATCATGGCTGTGTCTCCGGGTCAGTGGCTGAGCAGGCCCGGCACGCGTGCCGGCTTGCGGCGCGGGAACCAACGCTCCAGCACCGAGGCCAGCGCGGGCAATGCCGTCATCGCCATCACCAGGTTGACGATAAACATGAAGGCCAGCAGCTTGCCCATATCGGCCTGGAACTTGAGGGCCGAGAAGCTCCACGTCGCCACGCCCACCGCAAGCGTGATGGCGGTAAAGATGGTCGCCACGCACTCGAACTCCAGCGCACGCTCCATGGCCCGCTCGATCGGGTCGCCCTCGGCCAAGTGCCGCTGCAGCCGGTTGTAGATGTACAGCGCATAGTCCACACCGATACCCACGGCCAGCACCATCACCGGCAAGGTCGCTACCGTCAGGCCGATCTTGAGCTCCTTCATGAACCAGTAGCCGATGAAGGTGGCGACGGTGAGCGGCACGCAGCAGGCCAGCATCGAGCGCCAGTCGCGGTAAGCGAGGAACACGAGAATCACGATCGCGGCGTACACGTACAGCATCATCGGCAGCTCGCTGCGCTCCACCTCGTCATTGGTGGCGGCCAGCACGCCGGCATTGCCCGCGGCCAGGCGGATGTTGACCCCCGGGAACCGGTGCGACACGCGGTAGTGCTTCACAGCGTCGATCACCCGGTTGATGGTCGTCGCCTTGTGATCGGCCAGGTACAGGTGGACGGCGGTCATGCTGCAGTCGGCCTTCATGAAGCCCTTCAGGCGTGCCACGTCAACCGACACCGCACCGTAGTTGTCCGGATCGATCGGCACGACGTTCATCTTTGGATAGTCTTCGTTGTAGCCCGCGTTGTAGGTACGCAGCATCCCCGAGTACGACTGAGCAGACACCACACCGGGCTCGGTGCGCATGGCGGCGGTGAATTCGTCCTCGTACAAGCCGACGGCCGGGTTGTCGCACGCCTTGCCGCTCGATTCGATCGCCACCGACAGCCAGTCCAGACCCATGTCATAGTTGCCGGCGATGGACGTCGCATCCCGGTTGAAACGCGCTTCCTCGCGCAGCTCGGGCGCACCGGGCTGTAGCGTGCCGATCACGCGGTCGCGGCTCTGCCAGACCGAGACCCCAAACACCACCAGCGTGATCAACAGCGTGGCGCCCGCGAACTTCGGTTTGGCCACCAGCGACAGCGGACGCAGCAGCTCCGAGCGACGCGCACTACGCTTGAGTGCGCTTTCAGCGTAGGCCTGGGTGAAGTTGAAGCACGATGCGGCGATCGGCAGCAAGATCAGGTTGGTGACGATCTTGTAGGCCACGCCCAGCGAAGCCGTGATGGCCAGTTCGCGCACCATCGGAATCGGGATCAACAGCAGCGTGACAAACGACACGAAGGCGGTGACGAGTGCCAGCACACCGGGGATCAGCAGGCCAGTGAAACTGTGGCGCGCTGCATCGAACGGGCTATTGCCGCGCGCGATTTCACGCACGATGAAGTTGACCTGCTGTACACCGTGCGAGACCCCAATGGCAAACACCAGGAAGGGCACCAGCACCGCGAGCGGATCCAGACCAAAGCCCAGCAGGCGCAACGTGCCGAATTGCCAGACCAGCGACGACAGGGAACAGACAATCAGCAGCACCGTGAAGCGCACCGAATGGCAGTACCAGTAAACCGCGAGCGCAGTCAGCAGCAGCGCGATCGCGCAGAAACTGAGCACGGCCACTGCGCCATCGGCAATGTCACCGATCTGCTTGGCAAAACCGATGATCTGCACTTCGTAGCCGGCATCCTCGAACGGCTTGCGGATCTTCTCTTCGAGCGTATGGTTGAACGCCACATAGTCGAGCACCTTGCCGGTGCTGTCGCGCTCGTTCAGCTCGGCCGTGACCATCGCGCTGTCTTCGTTATGCGAGACGAGCGTACCGACATAGCCGCCCAGCGTGGTCGCGTGGCGAATGTTCTCAACCACCGCCGGCGTCAGTTGGTCGGGCGTGATCGTGCCCGAGATGATCGGCTCCGCACGGAAACCTTCTTCGGTGATTTCGTTGACGAATGCGTTCGGTGTCCAGAGCGAGCGCACACCACCCCGGTCCACGTTCGGCAGATACGTGACTGCCTGGGTCACCTTGTACAAGCGCGTCAATCCCTCCGGCGTCCAGATCGAACCTTTCCGGGCGCGCACGACTACGGTGATACGGTTGGCTCCAAGCAGATCGGAACGGTATTTCTGGAAAGTCTGCACGTATTCATGGCCAATCGGCATCTGCTTCTCGAAGCCAGCGTCCATGCGCAATTGGACGGCGAATACCGCCATCACGACCGTGAACAGGCCGATCACAGCAAGCACGATTGCACGATGGCCGAAAAAGATCCTTTCCAGACCACTGACAAGACGATTCAACACGACACTACTCCTTCAAGTATCCCGACGGCGCACCGTGTGCGCCACCTCGGGCGGGCGACCGCGTCAGAAATTCCGGGTCACGAACAAGCCGACAAAGTTTCGATCCGAGTAAGGATTGCCCACCGTGTTGTGTCCGCCCCAGAACATGGTGTAGTTGACGCCCGCCTGCCATTTGGTCGGGTTCTGATTGAACAGGATGTAGAGGTTTGCCGACTTCAGACCCTGCAGGTAGTTAGCCGAGAATGTCGGCGTGTAGCCATAGAGTCCGGCCGAGAACGTCACCCCGGGCGTGACCTGCCAGCCGGGGATCAGCGTACCGTCATAGGTCCAGTTGAAATCGATCGTCGTGCCCACCGAACTCGACGTACCCTGACCCATCCCGATCGGATAGCCCGTTCCAGAGTTGTTGTTCAGCCAGGTCAGATATCCCGCCTGGGGCAACTGCGTGACCTGCTGCCCATTGACGGTCCGCGTGACGCCGCTCTGGCTCAGGCCCGGGTAGTAGATCCACGTCAGCTCTGCCGTCAAGGTTCCCGAATCCGCGCCGATCCATTTGAGGAACGGGTACTCGCTGCGCGTAAGCGCCAGCAGGCCATTGATACCGAACTGGAATTTCTTCTTGTCGGCCCACTGCTGGCAGTCGACCCCTCCCGGGTTCACGTTCAGATCGGGCGGCCCCCCGGCGCCGTAGCAGCTTGACAGCGCCACAGCGTCTCGCGGGCGATACGACAGCTCGGTGCCGATAGCCCAAGGGCCAAGCGGGAAGTTAGCACTGACGCCAAAGAGCTGACGGTTCTCGAGGTTCGACCACTGCAGCGTATTGTTCGCGAAGGAAGTCAGCACCGGCGACTTGTCGGTATAGTTTTCGTAGTAGAACGCGAAGTTCGCGTCGATGCTACGCGGCGCGTAGTTGAACTTTACGCCGAACTGCGGCTTGTACTTCGACGGCAGTATGCTGGAGACGGGAAGACCGAACGAATTGGCAAACTCGCCGTTGACGAGTCCATTGTTGATTGCGGCGATCGTGGCCGGATCATGGGCGTTCTGTCCCGTCATGCCCGCGATGGTACCGGCGCTGGGGCCGTTCGCATTGAAGTTGTTCGGATTGACCGTGAACGGTTCGGCACCGCGGCCAACGACGTTTGACACGGACCAGTACGAGCCGACCGGCGGGATGCGATTGCCTTTCCAGATGAACTGATAGTAGGCCTCGGTGCTTACACCGTGGGACAGTTCGCTGGCAAAGCTCAACATCGGCGCCGGCAGCACTGCCTGTTTGAGCTGCGAGCCTGGAACCAAGAGCTTTTGCATATCGAGCGAGTTGGTGGCATTGATGCCGCCAGTGGCGAACATGCTCTCGCCCCAGTTGATCACCTGGTTGCCGAGGCGGACGTGCGCGTTTCGATCCCCAATGGTGAAGTCCTTCTGGGCCCACAGATCCAGCAAATACGCGTCGTAGACGACCTGTGCCCGTGCGTCGCTTGCCAGCTCCGTGCGCTCCGTGTTCTTGGCCATGAAGTCGTACATGCCCGTGCCGCGCGCCATAAACTTCAGCCCTTCGCCGGGCATCGTCAACAGCAGCTCGCTGGTCGCGCTCAGGTAGGTGCTGTATGGCTTCCCCTTCTTGTAGTTCAGGTCACCGTTGTCGCCGGCGCCCCACTGATCGACGTTCGCAGCGGTGCCGCAGCCGTTCGCGTTCGGGTCTCCGGTGAGCGAGCAGCTCGGGTTCTTGGTCCGGCTCGCCGCGCCAGCCGTGATATTGGTCACGAGCGATCCCTTGATGGCATCGTCAGGTCCTGCCGTGAAATCGAAGGCGTGCGCGCTCGGCGCCACTGTGCCCAGAACGACGAGGGAAATCGTCGCCTGCCGGCAATTCTTTATGGTTCTCATCTCTCCCCCAACCTGTTTGACGCCGACGCGCGCCTCCTACGCGCATCGGCCGACCTATGCGGCGATCCTCAACGCTCGCTGACCGCCCTCAATGTTTCCGCGGTGAAGTAGTCAGCCTTTAAGCGCGGATCATTGGCCTGCTGATGCCAGCGGATGTCTTTGCCTTGACCGAAGGTTGATGAATCGAGCAGATAACGTCCGTTGGTCAGGTCGTACTGTGCCCAGACTTGGTTGTCACACGTACCGCCCAGATCCCAGACCGGAATCGAGTAGCTTTCTCGCACCTTCCACAACTGGCCCTGCGCGTCGTAGTCTTCGCCCGCGACAGCCAGCCAGCTGTCCTCATCCAGATAGAGAACCTTCTTGGATGCAGCGTGGCGGGCAGTGGACTTTAGCGTCGCCTCGACCACCCAGACCCGGTGCATCTCATAGCGGCGGCTTTCGGCAGCGATTCCATCGGGCTTGGCAACGTCGTGCAGCTTGTCCTTGAACTTGTACATGCCGAACACGTTGTACGGCACAATCATTTCCTTCTTGCCGACGAGCTTCCAGTTGAATCGGTCGAGCGCACCGTTGAACATGTTGAATTCATCGACCAGGTACTGGTTCTCGAAGCCGATCAACGGCGCGTCGTGCGTGTAGGCCGGCATGCGACGCACGCGGCGCTGCCCGGGGAAGTAGTAGAACGTCTCCGACGGCTTGTTGAAGTACTGCCGCTGCACAAAGGCCTGGCCCGCCAGCGCCGCGGGCGAGTTCATCTTGAAGAAGAGCGCGTTACTGAGCTGGTCGACGTCCTGCGGGGTGGTCTTGCCAACCTTGCCCGTTGGGAAGTAGTACACCTGCGGGCCGACCACATCGATCGATTCGCCGCCACCCGGGCGAGACGAGACGGTCGTTTGATCCGTTGGCCATTCAATGCCTTCGCCCCGGTATCGGGTTTCGTAGTTCAGGATCGCTTCGACGCCGTTCTTCGGCTGCGGGAAGGCAACGCCTGGAAAGATCGCGGTCTGCAACTGCTCGCCAGTCGAGTCGAGCTTGGCCGCCGTGAGGTTCGCCTTGGAGTTCTGCGCGACGAAGTCCGGCACCTGACATTCACGATGCGATGGATACACGTCCATCCGGTAGCCCTTCTTCTGTTTGACTAGCGCGATCTGGCCCGGTGTCAGTTGTGCAGCGTACTTGTCGACATTCGATGCATCGATCGAATAGAGGGGCTTCTCGTTCTTGTGCTTCCAAAAATCAGCGCGAACTTTGCCCCATTCCCAGCCTGCATCGGGTGACTGCTTGCCTGTATAGGCCGGTACGGCGCCGTCCTTGCCGGGGGCACGGTCACCGCCTTCCGGCGTGAGGTCTTCCGCCAAGGCGGTAGTACCAATCACAAGACAGGCGGCGGCCGCGATCATGGATGCGGCTCCAACTCCGTACTTTTTCATCATGGTTCTCCTTCCGATTCCGCCTTCGATCGCTCACCGAAGATTGATCGCATAAGGCGGAGGTAAAAGCATGTTGCTTTCGATAAGTACTACGTACATTGGCAGACTGCGGCGAAGTCCTCTGCCGTGCTACTGGTCAAGTGGTCACTCGTTGCCGGACCCCGCTACTGCCACCGCCCGGATCTCCACGCGCAGCTCTGGAAGCGCCAGCTGCGTGACGCCCACGGCCGTCCACGACGGATAGCGGTTCGGGAAGTACGCGTCCTTGACCGCCGTGAACTCCGTGAGCTCACCGCGAAGATCCAGATGAAAGGTCGTCAGTTCAACGACGTCGGCCAAGCTGGCGCCCGCCTCTTCCAGAACGAGTTTCAAACACTCGAACGCTATCTGCGCTTGCGCCTGCATCCCCTCGCCAGGCTTGCCCTCAGCATCGATTCCGACCTGGCCGGACACCCATATCATGTCGCCCACGCGCGTTGCCGGCGAGAAGTGGTAGGCGTCGTAGAACGACCGGAATGGGGCGGGGACGATCGATTGCCGCTTGTTGTTCGTTGCCATGGATTGCACCTTTTTGCTTAGATGAGTTGACGGAAACACGGAGCCCGGAACGGATCACCCGCCTTCAGATGCGAGAGCTCGTCGACGAACAGAACGCCCGATGTGCTGTAGCCAGAGCGGCTGTTCTCAGGCAGCGGGCTGAAGGTCGCGTCGTCGCCAAAGAAGCGCAGCACAAGCGTGTGACGATCGGGAAAATCGGCGTCTGTCGCCCCGCCGCCATGCAACGAGGCCGGATGCAGCAGCAGCACATCGCCCGGATACGTGGCCCACGAGATGATGTCGTAGGCATCCGGGTTGGCGCTGCGCTCAGCCTCGATGTCGGGCATGCGCGGCCACACATCGCCGTGCAGCGGGTCGGTCGGGTCGTTGGGATCCAGGAACGTGGTGCCGTCATGACGCGTACCGCGGTGCGATCCGCGAACGACCTCCAGAGCGTTGCGTTTCGGCACGGCTTCAAAGCTAATCCAGGCATTGGCCCAATGCTTGCCCGCCCACGGCAAGTACGAAGTGTCCTGATGCCAGGAGGAGCGCGCAGCTTTGCCGCCAGCCTTGAGGAAGAGCTCCTCGGCGAAGTACCACACGTGTTTGGAACCCCATAGTTCCGCGAGCAGCTTGCCAAACGGCAGCTTGGCGACGAGATCATCCAGTCGATGCTTCGCATTGGGATTGGCATTGTCGACGTGCGCTCTACATTCGGTTCCGTCAAACATAGTCGTCACCATGGGGCCGGGGTTCGCGATTCCCCAGTCAAAGACTTCCCTGCACTGTGCGAGCGCGTCTTCGTCGAGACAGCCCTCAATGACAACAGCGCCATCTTCTGCGAAAGCTCTGCGCTTGAATTCGTCCATCGGTGATCTCCTAATCCGTTTAAATGGCAACCTGATTGCAAATGCTTACGGTCGCGTCTTTCGCAAGCGGAGCAGGCAGACTGCCTGCCGTCTCCCAAACCACGCGGCATACAAACCAGCACCGAGCGGCCACAACCATCCCATCGCTTCACCCTTCCGCACACATGCCTTTCCATCCATATGTACAGTCGACCTATATATTACGTTTTGCTGACCTAATCGTAGCGTTGGATCGACCTAATATCAAGGCGCTGATGGGTAGGGGAAATACCAACTCAGCCATGGTGCAGACGATGTCGAATCGAGTGAATCCCGCGTCGTCAAACGCGGGAACCCCCAGTAAATGGAATGCTGGGCGCAAGGGGATCCGTCATGGGCGATCAACGGCCCTTGGCGGGGATACTGAATTGGGACAACGACACGAGTCGCGTCCCGATTCGCCGTGTCTGAGTAGGTGGCGGTGCACAGAAGATCACCGTTGCGCGCATGTTTCAGACCGGCGTGATGTCCAGGGACACCACCCGAGATCTGCACCGAGATCGCTGCCGGCTCCGCGCGCTTACCCGCCGCGGGGTGAAGGCATGGCAACGCCATGCCTTTCATGCCGCCTGCCGCAGGTATGACTTCGATGGTAGAGACCAGGCGCGGCAAGCGCGCACCAGCGTGACGTCGACTGCTGCGTCGCCAGGCCGCACAACTGGAACTGGCCCCGAGCCAGTGCAAAACATGCTCTGATGTCAGTGGCTGTAACGAGCAACCCTGTTCAAAGCGAGGTCCTCGCCCCGTGCGCGCTCCAGGGCGCAATAGGCGTAATAGACGGCCGGCGAAAAATACGCCCAGGAACACAGTGCCAGCGTGAAGAAATTGAAGAAGACGTTCGTCTCTTCGCCGGGGATCTTATAAAAATCGTAGATGCATGCGATCGCCTGGGAAGTCACCAACGCCAGCAACAACGCCACCGCTTGGAGCACCGCCCCAATGCCAAGCAGCCGCTTGATGACATAAGCGAGATAGATCGACAGCAGCGTCCACATCACCACGTAGTAGTAAGGCAACACCCCCTGGATGAAGTGAGCCCCAATCAGAACGAATGTGGCCGCGCTCGAAAGCACGAACGCCATCACGTCCTGGCGAATCGATGGCTTATACCCATGCGTGATGGCCATCATGCCGGCCACCGCGATGACCGGCATGCCGAAACCGCGGGAAAACGAATCGAAGAAATGGGCGATTGCATAGGAAATCTCGTTCCCAGTCGCAAAGAAAAAGATGGCGTTCGTCGCAGAGGTTCCGACGACCCACATCTCGATGCCGAGAAGATAGTTGCGCTTCTTGACGAACTTCCATCCGAAGACAAACGAACTCAACGCCAGCACGGCGCTGGACAGCACAAGAATGAGAGACCTGAGATCCATGATTCAACTCCAATATCGATGATCGATTGCGCCGGATGCGTCAATGTTGTTTCGGTTCAAGACTGGCAAGGTAGTTGGCAATCGCCTTGCGGTCTTCCGGAGAGGCGCTTTCAGCAATGCGCTTCATCATGCCGGTGGGTTCGCTGCGCGTGCCGGAAGCAAACGCGTCGAACTGCGCCAGGATGTAGTCATAGCCTTGGCCTGCAAGACGCGGAAACTGGTCATGCCCCATCAGCTGAGCACCGTGGCATGCAGCGCAGTTCCCCGCTTCCACCAACTGCAGCCCTTTCACGCGTAGTTGCGGATCCGGTTTGAAGTAGTGGTTGGCCGCAGGCGGCACCTTGGAAAAGTAGTCCGCCATATCCTTGATCTGTGCGTTGTCCATCGTCATCGCCAACGGCCCCATGTTCGGATTGAGGCGCGCACCGCTCGCAAAGTTGTGGAGCTGCGCCTCCAGATAAGCGGCGGGCTGCCCTGCCAGGCTCGGATAGCCTTGATGAAGCGAATTGCCTTTGACGCCGTGGCACGCGAAACACGTGTCGTTGACGTGTGGCCAGCGGCCTCCATCCGCCTCGTACGCCTTTGCTGACGCGTCGATAAAGTGGTCCAGCCGGTAGAGATCGAGCACGTCCGGGCCAAAGAAGACGAGCGCCACAGCAGCCGCGATGGCCGCGAAGGCCGCAACGCCAATCACAATGCGTTTTTTCATGTCTGCTCCCTTATGCTCGACGTAGTGCATTGAGCACTTGGAGAGAGGCCTGATGGCCGGAACGCACCGCACCATCCATGTAGCCGGCCCAGATTTCTGCAGTCTCGGTGCCTGACCAGATCAGGTTGCCGCACGGCGGGCGCAGCGCTTCGCCGTGAGCGCTCCAGAAGCCGGGGGGAATGGCGGAGACGCACGTGATCGTCCACGGATCACCTCGGCTCCAGTCCTGATCGTGATAGGCCACCGGCGACAGGGCTTCATGCCCCCATGCCCGGGCGTAGAGTTCGGTCAGGATCGATTTCGCCGCGTCCTGCTCCGACGGCAGTTGTGCATTGACGACGAAGGCGTTGATAACCCCGATCTCTCCCCCTGGAGGCGAGTTGTCGAAGGCCCAGATCACAGGCCCGCTGGCCTGGATGATGTGTCCATTCAAGCCCTTGTCACGCCAGAAGGGGCGGCGATAGACCATGGCCGTCTTGCGTGCCGGCGAATGCGCAGGCCATGCACGCTGCAAGGCAGCGCGCTTCTCCGGCAGCCGCGGGTTGAACTGCACCTGTTGGCACAGCGCGGGGTGGATGGCCATGATGACCTTGCGGGCGCGCACTTCGCCATGGTCCGTCTGCAGCGTCACAACATCCCGGTCCCAACCGGAAATCGCGCGTACCGGCGTCGACAGGCGCACCTTGTCGCCCAGTTGCTTGGCCATCTTGATGCTGAGGATTTGCGAGCCGCCGATGAAGCGGGTCTCCTGCGCACTGTGCTTGATGCTGTCGAGCTGCGAATAATCGCGGTCCGCCGAATTGATCATCGACAGGAAATGCAACAACCCCATCTTGGCCGGCATCGCGCCGCCGGAAAGGGTGATGCTTGCATTCCAACCAAACCGGTCTTCAGGCTTGATGTTCTGCTTGGCCAGCCAATCCCCGACCGAGACCTTGTCCAGCTCGCCGACTTTCGGCGACTTCCAAGGCGCGCCCGACGGCACGTCGCGCGAGAGCTGGCTGAGTTTTCCGCTGACCGCCTCATCCGTGCCGAACGTCCCTTTCAGATCGATTTCCATCCGGCCGTCACCACCCAGGATGACGGTCTTGCCATCGTAGTAGGTCGGAAACGTGCCGACCTCCAGCTGACGGGCAAGATCCGCCACCGCCGTCTGGCCGGGCCCGATCCACTGGCCGCCAACCTCGGAGACATAGCCCCCTTCGATGTTGTAGTTGAGCGTGCGCCCCCCTACGCGATCTCTCGCCTCCAGAACGACGAACGAGTTGCAACCAGCCAATTGCAGGTCGCGCGCGCCCGTCAAGCCGGCCAGCCCGGCGCCGATGATGGCGACATCGAGAACGCCGTCATCCGTGGACGCGGTGTTGGCGGCACCGGCATTGGCCTGACGCACGCCCAGCGCCAAACCGCCTGCCGCCGCCGCAACGCCGGCGGCTTTGAGCCATTGCCTGCGCGGCAGGTTGGTTGATTTTTCTGGGGGAGATTTCTCTGACATGGTGTTTCCGTGACTGCGATGAACGTGTTGTTTCTTGGTGGGCTTCATTGCGCGTCGATCGCGAACCGGCGGACGTTCGGGCCGCCGCGGATGCTGCGGTGCCTGACCGCCCAGACCAGCCCGCGCAACGCTTGCTGATTGGCCGTTTGAACGGCGGCGGTGCATTGCTCGAGAACGTCCTGTTCCGGAAACAGCATCAGCTCCGCCGCACTCCCCAGCACCAGCGCAATCTCAAACGGCGAACGCGTGGTCAGGGCCTGTCGCAGCAGGCAAGACAAGCGCCGCTCGATAGCCGCGCCGTCTGCCTGCAGATCGTTGGCTGCATCCCTGCGAATGCTCCGCACCGAGGCCCGAATGAAATGGAGCATGTCGGTGGCGGAGGGCTGCCGCCCCCAAGAGGCTGCCTTGGTGCCGGAATATGTCGTCATGACAACTTCCTCATGCAGATACGTGTTCGTCGCGGCCGGGTAGCATCTTGGTTACGGCTGCCTGCGCCTGCCCGCGACGCTTAGTCTTTCGTCCACCCGTTCTGATACAGGTGGCTTGCCAGCAAGCCCACGCGCGACGTGAGGACGTAGTTTTCACCGTCCTCGATCAGCGCCGAGCGGCAGTCGCGGTAGATCTTCTCGATCGGGTACTCGCGCGTGGTGCCGTTACCGCCGAAAAGCTGGAAGGCCTCGTGCGCGATCTTCATGGCTTCTTCCGTCACGCTGACCTTGGCCTGTGCAGACGCGTACGGGTGCGTCTGCGGCGACAAGCGCGAGTACGACAGCGCGCGGCGCGAAATCGCGCGCGCCATCTCGAGCCGGCGCAGCATCTCGCCCAGACGCAGTTGCGTCATCTGGTGTTCAATGAGCAGCGCGCCGCCCTGCTTGCGTTCGTGGCAATAGGCCAGCGCGAGCTCGAATGCAGAACGGGCCGTGCCGGTGAACACCTGACACATGTTCGTCCCGGCGTGCGACCACGCCGAAGCGATGTTGCCGAGGTAGTCGTCCTTCAGTGCAATTGCGAAGCGCTTCGGCACCTTCACGTTGTCAAAGAAGATCTCGCCCTGCGGCAGCCCGCGCTGTCCGATCTTGTCGAGCGGCTTGCCACGCGAAATGCCAGGCAGATCCAGCGGAATGATCATCCCGATGCCGTTGGTGAACACCCCGCGCTCGTCGGTGCCGTAGAAGCCGTCACCGTAATCCGCCGCCATGTAGGCAAGCGATACCTGCGCGACCGAGCCGTTGGACACCCACGACGAGTACTGGCCGTTGATGACAATCTCATCAGTACCAACCTTCGCAGTGACGTTGCCCAGCGACTGCTTGCCGTGCGCGCTGACTTCTTCGCGGTAGAGGATCGCGCCATCGGAACCGCGATCAGGTTGCGTGTTCGACCAGCAGCCGACCTTGCCCATGCACATGTCGATCAGTTCCTGATTGCCGACCGACTGCGCCACCATCAGCGGCATCATCGACGCAGTCAGCGAAACGGCCAGTCCCGCGTCGCCCCAGCCGAGTTCTTCAGCGATGAGCGATTCGAGACGGACGGCCACCTCGGGAGGGAACTGATCGATCAGCTCCGGATCGAGCCCGAGCTTGGCTGCCTCCAGCATGACCGTCCAGTACGGAGAACCGGGAGCGATCACTTCCTCCGGCGTCATGCGGTCCAACTCCCGGCCGATCGGGCGCATCACGTCGCGCGCGAACCGATGGACCGTGCCCTGGATCGCACTTTCCTCTTCGGTCAACGGCGTTTCGAAGCCGGTCAGCCCAACCGCCGGCAATTCCACGGATGTCTTCAGGCGAATCATGTTGTGCTCCTCCTTTTCATATTTGCAGTTAAAGCGCTCGCCTTCAGGCTGAAGCGTCGCGCACCTTACGGTTCACCCAGTCGTCCATGGCGGCAGCCCCACCCAACGCCCCTTTCAACACACACCACCGGAACGGTTCGGGCAATGTGGAAGGCGTTTCGTGACGCACCGCCGCCAGCAGCGTGGGTTCGGTACCGCGAATCCGCTGGGCGATCATGTGACCGACCATGGACTGAGCTGCCACGCCATGCCCGGAACACCCCGCTGAGTAAAAGATGTTCTGGTTCGATCCCGTCGTGCCGACCACCGGCAGCGCATCGTTGGCGAAGCTGATATAGCCGCTCCAACACGCCCGCACGGCGAGGTCTTTCAAGGTCGGGAAGCGGTCGCGCATGGCGGTCCTCAGCTCGCGGTACTGGTCGTAGTCGGGCACATTCGGCGTCTTCGAGCCGTACGGATAGCGCAGTCGCTTGGTAGTCACCAGAAGCGTGTTCTGGGCCGTCACGCGATGGCTTTCCATGACCCAATGTGCAGTCATGACACCTTCGCGTCGCGCCCAGCCCAACGATTTCAACTGCGCCGGGGAAAGCGGTTCAGTCTCGATGGCCGACACCCGCAAAGGCACCACCTTGTCGGCAAGCAGGCCAAGTTGGGGGGTATAGGCATTCGTTGCGAGCATCAGTACCGGAGCGCTCGCGCTACCACGCGGAGTCTTCACCTGGATCACGGGACCTTCGATGTAAGACAGCAGTGGCGTGTTCTCGTAGATCTTGACGCCCGCACGCAGCGCTGCGCGCCGCAACCCCATCACGTACTTCCCGGGGTGAAGCGTGCCGCCGCGCGGCGTGTATTCACCAAAAAGAAACGCCGGGGGAATGCCCCGTGCCCGCATTTGGGCTTCGTCCAGGAACACCGACTGGACTCCAAACTCCGCACTGGCCCGTACGCCCTCACGCACCTTCTCTTCCTGTGACGGATGAATGCCCGCGCGAATCAGCCCGGAGGGGTTGTAGTCGCAGTCGATCCCATGTTCCTTGAGCTTGCCTTCAACGAAAGGAACGGCATCTTCGTAGTAGCGAACGATTTCCTTCGCGCGCGCCTTACCGACGTCCTTGAGGAACAGGTCGTACTCGAGCGCGATGCCGCCGCCCAGGTAGCCGGCGTTGCGCCCGCTCGCGCCGAAGCCGGCAAACTCACGCTCAAGGACGATCACTTTCGCACCCTGCCTGGCGAGCTCCAGTGCAGCGGAAAGCCCCGCAAAGCCGGCGCCAATAATTACCACGTCCGAGCTGACATCGCCCTCTAGCGCAGGCTGCAGGTCATCGGGCTTTTCCACCCATCCACCCAGCGCGCGATACTTTTCCAGGTCAGCCGTCTCCTTGGCGTTCTCCCCCGGCTCCGCCCCTGGGCTTTGCATCGCCGCAATGGCGGGCACCACGACCGCTGTGGCCGCGGCACCTTTCACGAACATGCGCCGGGTCATGCCAGTGTGCCCGGTCTCCCCTTCTTGCGTGACATCGAGACGCGTGGTCATTTCAAAGTCCCCTCATTCCTTGCTCAAGATGTGCACCGCCAGCGCGGCTTCTTCGATGCCCTGGAAGCCGCCACCGTTCTCCTGAATCGCATGCCGCGCGCCGAGCACCTGGCGTGCACCGGCCTCCCCACGCAGTTGCGTGACCAGTTCATAGAGCTGGCCGATGCCCGTTGCGCCCAGGGGGTGACCTTTCGATTCGAGGCCGCCCGACGGATTGATGGGGATGCGTCCACCGATCGTGAAGTCCCCTCGCTCGGCAGCGGGGCCACCTTGGCCGAGTGGCACCAGCCCGAGGTTTTCGGCCTGGATGATCTCGCCCATGGCCGAGGCATCGTGGACTTCGGCAACGTTCATGTCTTCAGGGCTTAAGCCTGCTTGCTCATAAGCCTGCAGCGCCGCCAGCCTGCCGATGTTCTTCTCCGGCTCGTCGATGCGCCGATGCGTGAAGCTGCGGATCACGCTTGCTGCAACCCTGATGCAACGGCTGCGCTCGGCACCGATGCGGCGCAGGCCCTCTTCGGTGCAAAGGATTGCGGCAGCCGCACCGTCAGTGACCGGCGCGCACATCGGCAACGTGATCGGATAGGTGATCGGCGGCGCCGCGAGTACCTCGTCGACCGTGAACGGGTTGCGGAACTGCGAAAACGGGTTGTGTACCGAGTGCCCGTGGTTCTTTGCCGACACCGCGGCAATCTGACGCTGTGTCGTGCCGTAGGTCTTCATGTGATAACGGCACATCGCGGCGTAGACCGACATGAAGCGGCTGTAAGGCCGGTCAGATTCCGAGCCTGGTGGCGGCTCAACGCCTTCGCCCAGCCTCATGAGGTGGGCGAAGTTGTCCTCAACACGCGACACGTCCCACCCGCCCTCGAACAGCGCGAACGATTTCGCCTTGTCCGGTACGTTCATCTTTTCCGCGCCGAGGGCCAGCGCCACGTCGCACGCGCCTGCTTTCAGGCTTTGCACGGCCAGGTGCACGGCGGTGCTACCGGAGGCACAGGCATTCTCGACGTTGAACACCGGAATGCCCTCCAGCCCGATCTTGCTGAACACCACCTGGCCCGGGATCGACAGTTGGCCCTGCAGCTGGCCGTTGGTAATGCCGGCGTAGTAGGCCGCGCCAATCGCATCGGCGTTGCAACCGGCGTCCTGCAGCGCACCGCGCAGCGCTTCACCTGCGAGGTCATCGATGCTGCGTTCGAGGTGCCGGCCGAACACCGTCATGGCGATACCGGCAATGTAGATGTTGCTCATCGTTGATCGCTCGTCTCAGATTTTGCGTTGCTGGCCTTGCCAGTACTGCTCACGCAGGTCTTTCTTCAGCACCTTGCCGACCGTGCTCCGCGGCAACGCGGCCACGAAATCCACGCTTTTTGGCGCCTTGACCGAGCCAAGCTTGTCCTTGCACAGCGCGACGAGTTCTTCAGCACTCACGGTGTGACCCGCGTTGAGTTCCACCACCGCCTTCACCGCTTCGCCCCACCTATCATCGGGCACCCCGATCACCGCGCAGTCCTGCACCGCGGGGTGCGCCCAGATGACTTGCTCGACCTCGCTCGGGTACACATTGAAGCCGCCGCTGATGATCATGTCTTTCTTGCGGTCGGTGATATGCAGGTAGCCGTCGGCATCGAGATGGCCGATGTCGCCGGTGTGCAGCCAGCCGTCGACGATCGTTTCCGCCGTCTTGTCGGGCGCCTTGTAGTAGCCCTTCATGATGAGGTCACCTCGCACGCAGATTTCACCGGTCTCGCCTTGCGGCAGCACCTCGCCGCGATCATTCAGGATCTCGACGCGGATCAGCGGGTTCGGACGGCCCACCGAAGACAGCCGCTCCTCGGATGCAATCTTGCCGTCGACGAAATGCTCGGCCGGCGTCATGTTAGAGATCGATGCTGCGGCTTCGGTCTGCCCATAGCCTCCCGCCATGACCGGGCCAAACACCTCGATCGCGCGCTTGAGCTTTTCCACCGACATGGGTGCGGCGCCGTAAAGGAAGTACTTGAGCGACGAGAAGTCCTGCTGTTCGATGCCGGGGATATCGAGCAGACGGTAGATGACCGTCGGCGGTAGGAAAAATTCAGTGACGCGGTGCTTGGCAATGGCGGCAAGCAACAGCACGGGATCGGGCTTCGGCAGCACGACCACGGTGCCCCCGCGCGCGGTACACGGCAGCGACATCATCCCCGCGGTATGCGTCATGGGCGCAGCGGCAAGGTTGACCGGGCGCTGCGTGCCATACGGGAACGCGATCATGAACTGCGCGAAGTAAGTTTGGAACGCGCGATGCGTGTTCATGACGCCCTTGGGCACGCCCGTCGTGCCGCCGGTGGCCGACAGCGTGACGATGTCATCCATGTCGTACTCGACGCAAGGCATGGTCGAAGGTTGGCCGGCGATCCATGTGGCAAGCGAGGGCGCCCACGACAGTTCAGCGTCAATGCACACCCACAGCTTGACCATCGGCAGGCTGGAGCGAAGTTCTTCGAGCATGGGTGCGAAGGCCTGGGTGAAGAACAGCGCTTCGCAGTCGAAGGCGTTGAGCACGTACTGGTTCTCGGCCGGGGCGTTGCGGCCATTGACGGGGATGTACACTATGCCGGCGCGCCACATGCCTAGCGCGCAGCCCCAGCCGACCACGTCGTTGTCTGCCCAAACCGCGGCCTTCGCTTCCTTTTCCAACCCGGCAGCCAGCAGTCCATTGGCGACGCAGCACGAGAGCTCACCAATCTCCTGGAACGAGAAGCTGCGCTCGCCCTGGATATAGGCGATGCCGTGGGGGTTGATGCGCCACCCACGGTCGAAGAAATCAATGATTGCCATTTAAGTGTTCCTTTGGAGCCATACCAGGTCAGTGCCGGGGCGGCCCATGCCATCCGTGTCGGGGTCGAACCGCCCCGCGCGGTGGCCTTGCGTATAAGGGTCGAAGCGGCGTGAGCCAGCGTCATCGGTGCCGGCGTCTGTGCGTGAATCCTGAGCGGCCAGCTCGGACGTGCCGATACCGCTGGTCTGCGTCCCCGGCTCGCCTGATGCCAGCCCGCCCGCCACGATCACTGCGGCAATGCCAATGTGTTTGAGTCGCATAGCGAACTCCTTCTTCAAGTGACTTTCGGCACCGCCCCACAGTGTCCGAGGCGTGCTGCGCTGTGTGCCCTGTGCGGCCTGATGCTTTGTCAGGCCGCACGGCATTAGCTTTTACAGCTGCGAGATCGTGGCGCGCGCCAAGCCACGTTGCTCCAGGAAGCCGAGCAGGTAGCGGTGTCCGAACGCTTTCGAGCCGGATGCAAAGCCGACCTTGGCTGCATCGCCGTCAATGAGCTTGATGGCGCCGGCAGCCTGAATGGCGCCGGTGGCGATGTACGGCGTAATGCCGTGCAGCGTCGCGCGCACCGAGGCAAGCTGGCCACGGCCGATGGCGAAGTCAACAGTGCGATGCAGCGACGTGCGCTCGCGCGGCGGCATCGACGGGGTCACAGAGTCGACGAGCTGCTTGAGCACCGCATCCTGCTGTTCACGCGGCAGATGCGCATACTCCGCATCCCACTTCTGGCCGAGCCCGTGCACCATTTGCATCGCGTTGTTGTCGTAGAAACCTACGCACGAGATACAGCTGCGCACGCGAGGATCGTGCTCGAAGTACACCGGCAGCGACGTGCCGCCCCACGGCAGCGCGAACACCGGCTGCAGGAAATCGGGAGACGCCACGTTGAAGGAGGCCTGCTTTTCATGCGGCACCAGCGCCTTTTCCCACAGATAGCAGGATTCCTGGCGATAGCCTTCGAAGATGGTGGCCGTGGAGCCGACGCTGACACCAGCGCCGGCACCGCGCGGGCCGCGGGTCAAGGTTGCCGTCTCAAGCGCATCGACACCCGGCGTTTCGAGCGCCAGCTCGGCAGCGATTTCAGCGAACGTGTACATGTACGCGTTCGACGGCGACAACAGCAGGCCAGCCTGACGGTACAGCTCGCCAAACTGGTCGCGCACCTGGCGAATGAAATGTTGCTCACCGGTAGTGTCGAGGTAGTGGCAACCGGCCTTGAGCGCCGCTTCCACCGCAACCAGGCCGAAATTGAAGAACGGCCCGACGGTGTTACAGACGACCTTCGCGCCTCGGAACGCATTCACGAGCGCATCAACGTTGTGTTCCGCTTCGATGATCTCGTAGTCAGCCGATTCAAGGCGCACGACCCGCTGCGCCATCATTTCCCTGGTCCGGCCTGCGTTGCGCGCCACGGCGGTGAACGGGATGTTCTGGTCGATCAGCCAGTCCATGATCAACATGCCGGTGTAACCGCTTGCGCCATAAACGACGACGGGGTGCTTTGCCATTGTTTGTCTCCTGATACTTCAGTTGTTAAGGGTAGGGCTATTCAAACGTGAACCGATGCAGGGAGCTGCCTTCGTGTCGCCCCGGTCTACGTCTGTTCTCATCGTGGGTGACCAGTAGCGGCGTGCCCCCTCTGCCCTCCAGGGCGGCCATTCGTTCTGCGCTTCTCATGCGTTCATCTTTGTAGGATGTTCAAACAAACATAGGACAAATTACAAACATGAAAAGAACAATGAAAGGCGGCGTTTCTTCTTCTGCCGGATCTCCTGGTCTTGCGATCCGGCTGCGTGCCTCTCCTGCCCGGGAGCCTTCCCTCGGTGGTCATGGGCACGCTTGTGCATAGTCAGCATTCAACTCGGCGGCGACACGCCTCCAGCTGGCTGGAATGCGCTGGAATACCATGAGTTGAGGGAACCGAATCCTCACCCTATCCCTCGCTCGGCGCCCCTTGACCATGCCCCATACACGTATCCATGACCCACATCTTACGTATTGATGACCAAATAATAACGGCGCAGTGACCTAACATCAAGGTGGTTAATGTTAGGGGAAACACCAACGCAACCCCGCACAAACGATGTCGAATCCAGCCGACCTCGCCTGCCATGGGGCGTGATTTGCCCCGCCGGATGCGCTTCGGGCGCAGGGGCAGTCACAGATTCCTTGGAATCCTTGGCTCGGGAGGATCAGGTGAAGGCCAGGTGCGCCTCCAGATCCGCTGGAGCCTGGCACTGGAGTGCTGAGTCGGCTACGAGAAAATTTGGTCAGCAAGCATGCGCACAAGCAAAGAACACTGCCACGGCGTTTCGACCTTCCATCGGGATGACCTATAATGCAGACAACTTCATGTGAGCTTCAGGAGAACCAACGTGCAACAGAGGGCGGTCAAGCAAGGAATTCCTGACCATTTCGAGGCAGCAAAACCCGACATGCAATCTGCAACGCAACGAAAACGGGAACTGCGCATTCGGGAGATTATTGATGCCGCCCGTCAGGTATTTCAGGATGATGGCTATGCCGGGTTCGCGACACGTCGCGTGGCGGATCGCGTTGGTATCACGCTTGGCAATCTCCAGTACTACTTCCGAACCAAAGAAGAACTGTTGCGCACAGCGCTCCTGGCATATGTGAGCCAAGTCATAGAGGACTACACGACGATCGCGAATCGCCCGGGAATTGGCGCCGCGCAACGTTGCACCGCACTGATAAATCGTATCTTTCAGAACATCAACGAGACCGATTTACCGAAGTTCATGGTCGAGATCGAGGCTTTTTCTTCGCATGAACCCTATGCTGCGGAATTGCTGAACGATATGCAGGCACAGTTTCGAGGCATTTTTGCAAAGTTGCTGTCAGAACTCCACCCGGCGCTGACCAGCGAAGCGTGCCTGCTGCGTGCCGCCGTGATAGTCGCCCAAATGGAAGGAATGACGATGTTCGCCTCCCACGGCGATTACCCCGGAAGAGACTATGTCGAGTTCGTTCGCCTGGCAAAGCGCACCGTAAAACTGGTTGTGAGCGCTTCGACGCAGATCCTGGATAGCGAAGCGCCTCGTCGTCGTTCCCGTCCTCGTGGCGCTGACGCCGGCAGACCGGCACAACTGGATCTGCGGGCGCACCAATCGGCTCAAGGCGCCGTCCATTACCGGCCGACGGCTCAAGGGAAGCGCAGAGAACTCAAGATCAATGAGATCATTTCTACCGCCGCTAATCTATTGGCCACGGAGGGCTATGCAAACTTCACCTTGGCGCGAGTGGCGAAAGAACTTGGGATTTTGCCATCAGCTCTTCAGAACTACTTTCCAACCTATGATGACCTGCTTCGCACGACAATTAGCGCGCTGGGACAGGCTTATGTGGACCGCTACGCGGAGATGGGTAAGCCAAGCAGCAAACCAGTGCAGGAACGTCTGATTGAGATCGCCGCAGAAGTCTTCGAAGAAGCCTGTGACCCTGCGGTGTATCGACTCTGGGCAGAGATGTTTGCACTGGCCCAGCATTCGGATATCACGCGTGAAATTGTGAGAAGCGTCTACGCAGCCTACCGGGTAGGCTACGCTGATCTCATACGGGAAATCGATTCCTCGGCGACTGCTCGTGAGTGCCTCGCTCGCGCGACACTCATCGCAGCACTGGTGGACGGTGCGTCGACGCTCAGGTTTGGTTCGCAGACACAACCAGTGAATCTGGACCGTGTATTCGAGCTGATCGTGGCGATGACGGCTCGGATCGCACATGGACACGTTGCCATAAGCAGCGCGGCCTAAGATCGACTTCCAAAACACATCGATCGAGACTGGCCCTGATGACCGTTGAGGGGGGCAAAGAGAGGACTACGCGCTTCGAGCGCCACGAACGACGCGCAGCCGGCATGGCGCAGGTCCCGCGCTCCCGTCAGGCCCGCCAGGCCTGCGCCGACCAACACGACGTCGACGACGTCTTCCGGCTTGCCGGCATGTGCCAGCCCCGGGGCTTAGGCCCCTACTGCCTGCGGCAGTCGAGACGCCTGTCAGCCTGAGCAGTTACCTTTTCAGCGTACTGATTGAATGCTTCACCATGGTGTTTCGCTGTTTTCTATGCCTCATTGCGAGTCGAGCGCGAACCTGCGAGCGCCCATCCCCCTTCTCATGCTTCTGTGCCTGACAGCCCAGACGAGCCCGCGTAGTGCTTGCTGATCGGCCTGTTGAACGGCGGCTGTACATCGGGTCATGCCAAGATACGGCTAACCCGCGATCATAAGCCTTGCGGTTATGATGAAATAAAAAATTATATCGTTTTCGATATAAGAGAGGCTTCTCTGGCTTTCCTGCGTCCCCATTACGCCGATTCGCTAGGGAGCGACGAACGCCGCGCCGATCTGGCGCGCCCGTTTCGCGTCGTCGCCATGCAGGTAGATCGACGTGGTAGAGATGGATGCGTGCCGCAGATTGTCCCGGACTGTTGTCAATTCCGCGCCGCGCGCCAGCGCATGCGTCGCGTGCGTGTGCCGCGTCCAGTGCGGGCTGGCGTGCCGTAGTTTCTCGGCCGCGACCGGGCTGTCAGCCTGGATCAGGTCCGCCGCTTGCATGAAGAATCGCCGCATGACGCCCCACAGTCGCGTGCCGGTGATGCCGCTGGCCGGATCCTGGCCAAGGCTGCCGATCAAGGGGGTACCCGGCACCCAGCGAGCCTGCGTGACGGGCAGGCCGCGCTCCACCAGGTACCGATCGAGCGCCGTGCGTGCCAACGGGGGCAGCGCCACCCTGCCCGCTTTGGCTCCTTTGCCGACCAGACTGAGCCAGCGGTCGCCATGGGGATCGGTTTCAATGCCGCCGAGGGTCGCGCTGACGAGCTCGCTGGCGCGCAGACCGGTCGCGTAGGCGAAGTCGAGCACGAAGCGCAGGCGCTGGGCCGCCGGCGCCTCCCAGCCATACGACCACTCCAGCCCGTTGGCGAGCGTGCGCACCAGCAGCCATTCCCCTTCGGTGAACACGCGGGACGTATCCAACGGGGCGACACGCGCGCTACCGCGCACCTTGATGCCGGCAAACGGGTTGGCTATTAGGTACCGTTGCTGAATCAGCCATCGAAACATGGCCCCGAGCACCGACAGCGTGTAGGCCGCCGAGCGTGCCGACAGTCCTTGCGCGAAGGGCCTCCATTCGGTCGACGTGCGCGGCCGCGGTGGCCCCACCCAGCGCTTGTGCGGCGTCGGCCTGCGCAGGAAACTGCGGTAGGCAATCGCGTCCTCGGTGGTGAGCGACGACAGCGGGCGTTCGCGCTCCACGATCGCCCACAGGATCAGGCGCTCGGCTTCCTTGCGATAAGCCCGCTGGGTGGCCGGCGCCTCGTGCAACGCCAGCCAGGCTTGGACGGCCTCGTAGTCGTTCGTTGCGCCGAGGGTGCAGGTCTGCCGCGGGGCACGGAAGGTCCCGGACGAGCCATCGACCTCGTGGGGAAGACGCAGGTGCTCCCATGGCACCACCACCCCGCGATCCGCGACGGCGATCAGCGCGCGGGCGCGTTCGGTGAGCTGCGGGTGTCGGGCGAAAAAGCTTTCGACGTGCCTGGCGCTCGCCGGGCCCAGGCCAGGCACGACTGCCCACCAGCGGCGCCGGCGCGGAATGCGCAGCGTCAGGTCCGCCAGCGTCTCGATGCCGTGCGCGCGCAGCGCTGCCACGGCCCGCGGCGGCAGCCACTGACCGATGTCGTCGCTGATCTGTGGCCGCGGCGGGGGCAAGGATCGGAGCGCTTCGATTGCCTGGCCAACGGCCTTCGCCCGGCCAATCCGCTCGGCCGCACCATGTTCGAACAAGGCCGCAAGGTCCTGCCGCTGCCGGCGCCGCGCGAAATCGGCCAACTGCCGCCGAATGCGGCCTAGGATGCCGCGCGCTGACTGGCCGCTCGCCTTACGCTCTCCCAGGTAACGCGCCACCACCTCGTGGGCCGATAGCCCCGCGTACCAGGCCCGCAGTGCGGCCAACGACGCGGCGTCCGGAAAGTCGAGTTGCGTATCGCTAGCGAGCGCGTTGGTGGTAAGCAGGGTTTTCATGAAGACAGTTTAGTGCAGTGATGAAGCTATTACGATAAGAAAAGTTATCGTAATAGCAACTCATGACTCGCTGTTGTGCTGTTGCTGCCGTCATCTGTCGCGGGAAACTCGCGTGTCGGCGCTCGGTGAGCGCGCCATGCATGACGCGCAAGTTTACGCAACCACCACAGCGAATCGCTGACGCGGGCGATGATGTCGACACAGGGTGCCGAACTCTGGTGCTCGGAGCTTCCATCGCTTGCCCCGCTCCACCAGCAAACGGTAATGGCGGCCTTTGTCATGTGCATGGTCTGCCAGCCCAAAGCCTCGTGGCTCGCGCCCCGGCGCGCGCGGATTTCGCTATCGCTCGTAGGTATCCGGCACACGGTTGGCGGGTAGCCTCCCCGTGCCCGCCGCATCTGTTCGTTGCCGTGGTCGCCAATCTCTATACTAAATATCGCGACCCGGCGCGCTATGATGCGTTTTCACTACGTCGGCAGCACGACCACCGTCTCGCGCCACCGCCCGTTATTTGAGCATGATTCAATTCGACCAATAGAGAATGGAATGTGCCATGGCCAGAAAACCTGAACTTCATTCGGTATGGAGGGACCGCGCGCGGGACCGCTTCATCATCACACGAGTGGAAGATGATGGCCCTGAACCCTGGTCTGTGACGCTGGTGGCGTATGCCGACCGGTTCAAGGTAGACAGCATTCGCGTCGAACTGGACGCGGATACCTGGGCCCAACAAGTCAAGACCAGAGGCTTGGTACAGATCGGCACCGAGCCCGGCGACTATCCCGTCTGACCATCACGATGCTTCGCGGCGAAAGATGGCTCACCCAACGTCGCGAGGCGCGAATGCCCATGACTGCTGGATCGCAAGTCTTGCTCCCGGACGTCCATACTGCTGATAATGAGTCGCTTTATGCACATTATTTCGCGCTGCCCGCCTTACTAAGCGGTGAAAGTCCCCTATCGCTGTAGACACGCTATCCGGAGGAACTATGATTGACACGCAAGTGAAACCGCTGCGCGCCTTTGCCGCGTTTCTCCGCCAGGAGCAAGCCCGCCTCATAGCAAAATGGATGGCGTTAGTTTGCGCCGATGCCGACCTTGTGGAGGCCGACAAGCTGACGCAAGAACAGCTTGCCGACCATCTTCCGGCCATCCTCGAAGAGATCTGCTCGGCTCTCGACGAAGGGGATCTCGAACGGGTCGAGGGGGCGATAGAGCGCAACGCAAAGAAGCATGGCGAAGTGCGCTGGGAGCAGGGTTATCACCTTGACGAGTTGGTGCGCGAGTTGGACCTTTTCCGGCAGGTGCTGACCGGTGCCGTCCTGGAGTTCGCAGGAGCCCACAGCTATTTCACAAGGCACCACGAGGTGCGCACCCAACACTTTATCGATGAGACACTCAGTTTCGTAACCTTGACGTCGATTCGCGAAGTCATCAACGAGCAGAATCGAAAGATCAGCGAATACACCGGCAGGCTAGAGCATGCCAATCATGAGCTAACCGAGAAGCAGCGGCTGGTCAGCGGGTTGTATGAATCGCGGATGCAGATCACCCGCAGCGTGGTGCACGACCTGCGCAACTTCCTCAACACGTTTTCGACCGCACTACAATTGATCGCGCTTGCCCCGTCGAAGGCGGAAGTCGGCTTGGCGCTGGCTACCCGACAGGCTGAGGACATGAAGCGACTGGTCGACGAAATGGTGGAATATTCTATTATCCTGGGAGACCGCACTCCGCTGCCCGTGGAGCAGGTCGAACTTAGGACGCTGTTTGACGAACTCGTTGCGGCGTCGCGGCCGAGTGTCGAGGCAAAAGGGCTGCATCTGACTGGAGTCTTTGATGCAAGCCTGACATCGGTGATGTCGAACCGCTTGAAGCTCAAACAGGTTGCGCTGAATCTGCTGTCGAACGCGACAAAATTCACGAGCTCTGGTGAGATCGAATTGACGATGGGTAGATGCGAAGGGAGCCATTGGTACCTGCGCGTTTCCGATACCGGGATTGGCATTGCGTCTTCAGATCAGGTACGCGTATTCGACGAATTCGAACGCGCCGCAGGGAACGAAATACCCGGAGCGGGCCTTGGGCTTTCTATCGTCAAGGAACTTTGTCGCGTCCTGAATGGCGAAATCCATTTCGGGTCCCGGAAAGGGCAAGGCACGACCTTCGAAATCCGCTTCCCCCACTGCCTTTCGTACGGCGGCCGCTAACGCTTCGACAGGTCACTCTTTCTCCCTTTCCGTTGGCTCGGAGCGGATGGGCGACGGACCCGCCGCCCCTCCATTGCGCCCTGCTGCACTAGCGGCGCGTGCTGTTTGGGGGAACAGGATATGGAAGGCAGTGTGTGTAGGTCCGGTCGCCATGCGTCGATTCTTCTGATTCTTCGACGTAGGTAATGTCTCCGAACCTCACGATCTCACGATCTGACGGAAGTAATCCCGGTCAGCCGAATTCACTCGTCGGTCATCGGTCATCGGGTGAGGCCGTGTTGAACGCGACATAGCCATTCGGCCAAACCAGAAAGGCGTTGTTGAAGGCCGGGTGCGCTGGACCCAGCCGGAGTGCGGCATCGCCCGACTTACCGCTTGGCGTTCGCTTCTTTGAATTCGGCATCCTCCACATCCTCGTCTTTCTTCTCGGCGCCCGCCTCTTGCGCGCCCGCGGAGCGATCCGGGCCGCCGCCTGTCTGCGCCTGCACGTCCGCGTAGACCTTCTCGCCGAGTTTTATCGAGGCCGTCGCGAGCGCCCGCGTCTTGGCGTCGATCGCGGCCTTGTCGGAGTTCTTCAGTGCCTCCTCGAGTTCCTTGATCGCGGATTCGATCTTCGCCTTCTCGCCCGCGTCCAGCTTCTCACCGTATTCGGTCAGCGCCTTACGCGTGCTGTGCACCAGGGCGTCCCCGTGGTTGCGCGCATCGACCAGCTCGCGTAGCCGGCGGTCTTCGGCGGCGTAGGCCTCGGCGTCCTTCACCATCTTCTGTATTTCCTCTTCAGAAAGACCCGAGTTCGCCTTGATGGTGATCCTGTTTTCCTTGCCGGTGGCCTTGTCCTTCGCCGACACGTGCAGGATGCCATTGGCGTCGATGTCAAACGTCACCTCGATCTGCGGCATGCCGCGCGGCGCCGGGGCGATGCCTTCGAGGTTGAACTCGCCCAGCAGCTTGTTGCCGGTGGCCATCTCGCGCTCGCCCTGATAGACCTTGATGGTCACCGCCGCCTGGTTGTCGTCGGCGGTGGAAAAGATCTGCGAGAATTTGGTCGGGATCGTGGTGTTCTCGGTGATCATCTTGGTCATCACGCCGCCCAGGGTTTCGGTGCCGAGCGACAGCGGGGTGACGTCGAGCAGCAGCACGTCCTTGCGGTCACGTGTGAGTACCGCGCCCTGGATGGCCGCGCCCACCGCCACCGCTTCGTCGGGGTTGACATCCTTGCGCGGCTCGCGGCCGAAAAGCGCTTTGACCTTGTCCCGCACCTTGGGCATGCGGGTCATGCCGCCCACTAGAATCACATCTTCGATCTTGTCCAGCGGTACACCGGCGTCCTGGATGGCGATGCGGCACGGCTCCATCGTACGTTCGATCAGGTCTTCCACCAGGGATTCGAGTTTGGCGCGCGTGAGCTTCAGGCTAAGATGCTTTGGCCCGCTGGCGTCGGCCGTGATGTACGGCAGGCTGATCTCCGCCTGTTGGCTCGATGAGAGTTCGATCTTGGCCTTCTCCGCGGCTTCCTTCAGGCGTTGCAGCGCCGGCACGTCCTTCGACAAGTCGCCCCCTTGGTCCTTCTTGAACTCGCCGATGATGTAGTCGATAACACGCTGGTCGAAGTCTTCGCCGCCCAGGAAAGTGTCTCCGTTCGTCGACAGCACTTCGAACTGCTTCCCGCCTTGCACGTCGGCGATCTCGATGATGGAAATGTCGAAGGTGCCGCCACCGAGGTCAAACACGGCGATCTTGCGGTCACGGCTTTCCTTCTTGTCCAGGCCGAACGCGAGCGCCGCCGCGGTCGGCTCGTTGATGATTCGCTTGACTTCGAGACCGGCAATGCGGCCGGCATCCTTCGTCGCCTGGCGCTGGCTGTCGTTGAAGTAGGCGGGAACCGTGATGACGGCTTCGCTGACCGGCTCGCCGAGGTAGTCTTCGGCGGTCTTCTTCATCTTGCGCAGCACTTCAGCCGAGACTTGCGGCGGGGCGAGCTTCTTGCCTTGCGCTTCGACCCATGCATCGCCGTTGTCGGCCTTGAATATCGTGAAGGGCATCAGGCCAATGTCCTTCTGCACTTCTTTTTCCTCGTAACGGCGGCCGATCAGCCGCTTGACGGCAAACAGCGTGTTCTTTGGATTCGTGACGGCCTGCCGCTTGGCGGGCGCACCGACCAGCGTTTCGCCGTCGTTCATAAAGGCGACGATCGATGGCGTGGTGCGCGCGCCTTCGGAATTCTCGATCACTTTGACCTGGTTGCCTTCCATCAACGCCACGCACGAGTTGGTGGTGCCGAGGTCAATGCCGATGATCTTGCCCATGATGTTCAAGCGCCTAGCGCTGCCCGGTTCGGGGATGCCCCGTGAATTCCAATACGTTCGCCACCGGCCGCACGCCTCGCGTGCCCTGTCAATACTCCATCTCCGGTGGCGCCACAGCAGACCTCTCCTTGTCATTTGGCGCTTGCGCCACGGTCGCGTCGGTGGTCAGAATCAGTCCGGCGACGGACGCGGCATTCTGCAGCGCCGTGCGGGTCACCTTGGTCGGGTCAATCACCCCTATCTCGAACAGATCGCCGTACTCACCGGTGGCCGCGTTCCAGCCGAAATTGCCGCTATGTTCCAGCACCCGGCTAAGCACCACTGACGCTTCCTCGCCCGCGTTGGCGGCAATTTGCTGCAGCGGGTCCTCGAGGGCACGGAGCACGATTCTGATGCCGGCTTCCTGGTCGGCGTTGGCGCCTTGGTGCGGTGCAAGCTGGGCGCGGGCGCGAAGCAGCGCGACGCCGCCGCCCGCCACGATGCCCTCTTCGACGGCCGCGCGCGTGGCATGCAGAGCGTCTTCGACGCGCGCCTTCTTTTCCTTCATTTCGACTTCAGTGGCGGCGCCAACCTGGATTACCGCCACACCGCCCGCGAGTTTGGCCACCCGCTCCTGCAGTTTCTCCTTGTCGTAGTCGCTGGTGGACTCGTCGATCTGCCGCCGGATGGCCTTGATGCGGGCTTCGACCGCCGCGCGATCGCCCGCACCGCCGACGACGGTCGTGTTCTCCCTCTCGATCTCGACGCGTTTGGCGCGGCCCAGATCCTCGAGCACGACATGTTTGAGCTGCCCGCCAGTCTGTTCCTCGATCAGCGTGCCGCCAGTCAGGATTGCAATGTCTTCCAGCATGGCCTTACGCCGGTCGCCAATGCCAGGCGCCCTCACTGCGGCTGCCTTGATGGTGCCGCGCAGCGCATTCACGACCAGGGTCGCGAGCGCCTCACCCTCCACCTCTTCGGCGATGACGAGCAGCGGCTTGCCAGTCTTTGCCACGGCCTCGAGCACCGGAAGCAGATCGTGGATCACCGAGATCCTCTTGTCATGCAGCAGAATATAAGGCTCTTCGAGCACGGCGGCTTGCTTCTCGGGCTGGTTGATGAAGCAGGACGACAGGTAGCCGCGATCGAACTGCATGCCTTCGACCACCTCGAGCTCGCTCTGCAGCGACTTGCCGTCTTCGATCGTGATCGCCCCATCCTTGCCGACCTTGGCCATCGCGTCGGCAAGGATCTTGCCGATCGCCTCGTCAGCGTTGGCGGAGATCGCGCCGATCTGGCTGATCTCCTTGCCGGTGGTGCAAGGCCGGCTAAGCTTGTGCAGTTCCTCGACTACAGCGGTCACGGCCAGGTCCATGCCGCGCTTCAGGTCGATCGGGTTCAGGCCCGCCACCACATCCTTCATGCCTTCCTGAACCATTGCCTGGGCCAGCACGGTGGCGGTGGTGGTGCCGTCACCGGCCACGTCAGAGGTCTTGGCAGCGACCTGCCTGACCAACTGCGCCCCCATGTTTTCAAACTTGTCGCGCAGTTCAATTTCCTTGGCGACCGATACGCCATCCTTGGCGATCAGCGGAGCCCCGTACGATCGCTCGAGAACGACATTGCGTCCCTTGGGACCGAGCGTGACCTTGACCGCGTTGGCCAGCAGGTTGACACCCGCCACGATGCGGCTGCGCGCGGACTCCTGAAATCGGATCTCCTTGGCTGCCATGATGAGACTCCTCGCGAGCTTTCTCTCTTCTCTATTCGACGACGCATAGAATGTCTTCCTCGCGCATGACCAGCAGTTCCTCGCCTTCGAGCTTGACGGTGGTGCCAGCATACTTGCCGAATAGCACGCGCTCGCCGACCCCCACGCTGGGTGCGCTGACACCGCCATCGCCCAGCCGCTTGCCGGGGCCGACCGCCAGGACTTCGCCCTGATCCGGCTTTCCCGCGGCGGCATCGGGAATGACGAGGCCGGCAGCAGTCTTGTGTTCTGCGTCCAGTCGCTTGATGATCACGCGATCGTTTAAAGGACGAATGTTCATGGCCTTGTTCCCCATTCAATGCAGCAATGACGAGCTCGATTTGACCAGCCAGACCGTCGCCTGTTCATATTATGGAAGCGGCGGGTTGGTTTTCAAGCGCAGGGAGCGCTGGTTGAAAGGCCTTCCGAGCGTTGGTCATGTTGCGGCGAGGACGCGCTAGGCATCCCCGCCGCGCTGTTGTGATAGCACAATGCACGGCCGCGTGCACCCAGCGGGCCGATCCTCGGCGCGCGGCAGGTAGCGCCATGCCAGGACCGCGCTTCACTGAATTGGTGGCACGGTGCCAAGCTTTTCGGCCAGCATCCGCTCATACACGCCAAAGTGCATATCCACCTCCGTTTGACTGACCATGACGACGTCTATGCTGACCTGCTCGGGCGCTAAGCCGAACATTGTGGCCAATGCCACTTCCAGGTGGGGCGCCGCCGCCCTGTCTTTCGCGAAGGTCGTTCCGACACTGATCACATAGGCCTTCTCGCCTTGTGCCGTGACCTCAACCAATCGGGCCCCCGCGCTCAGGTTGTTCTCAATGGCAATCTTGGCCAGCTCCGCCACACTCCGCGTTCGCTCGGTAGGGAAGCCGCGCTCGCACTTGAGCCGCACCCGATGCTTGCCCAGCGTCAGCCACTCAGAATCGAACTCCATCGAAGTCTCCATTCGGCAGTACATTGCCGCCAAAATAGGGGCGAGTCAGGTGATTTCAAGAACGCAACGTCGCGCCTTGATTCACCGCTGCAATGAGCAGCACCGTGCGGCCACAAACATCGCGCACGCCAGAGGGGGCTGCGCCCGCCTCTGGCGTTCCGCGTCAGCCGCCCCCTTCCACGACCGGCCAGGATTGCCCGGCTGCGTGCAGCAGCTTCGCGCAAATACATCCGATGCCTCAGGAATGCAGACATCGGCTCACTTCACTTCGATCCTCCTCACGGCAGACTGCGACGACCCCGTCTTGGGTAGGCGTAGTGTCAACAGTCCTCTGTCGAATTTCGCATCAACGTGATCCACGTCGACACCATCCGGCAGAGGAATACTGCGCATGAATGCGCCGTACGCTCGCTCCAGGCGGTAGCAGCCGTTCTCTTCGCTCCGAATGTCCTGCTTCTTCTCACCCCGCAAGAGCAGTGCGCCATCTTCGATGGTGGCCTGCAGGTCTTCGCGGTCCATACCGGGCAGCTCAGCCGTGATCCTCAGGGCCTCGCCATCGTCGACCACATCGATCCGAGGTTGGAAGCGAGACGAACTGAAGTCGCCGAACCATCGATCCAAACCACCGAAGCCCGCGAACGGTTCGTGCAGGAACTCGCCCATCGCTCGCCAGGGATCGCTAGAAAACAGCCGCGAAACGTCAGGCCCGTCGGGCGTGCCGTGCCTCGGCGCGGGCACGTTGGACGCATCCTCCATCGGTTGCTTGTCACTTGTCGTCTTCCGTAGGAACTTGAAGGGGTTCCATTTGCCCAGTTCCGTTTTCATCTTGTCCTCCTATCGACGCACAC